>JBDUCK010000128.1:0-8985 GCA_040003485.1 Ferruginibacter sp.
ACAGGCAGATAACCACAATCAGGTAAAAAATAATATACAGTGGCAGTCTGTATATTATTTTCTGATTTTTACCATGCTCTTTAATTTTTATATTTACATACAAATAGTTTTAAACCTTGCAACGCTTACTTCAGCTTCTTTTATTTTTTGTAATTATAATCAATATGGGTTGCCATAATTATAAGGCAAACGTTGTAAAAGAAGTACGCCTGGGTCTGCACAATAATAATGAATTAAAGATACAGCTCGATATAACAACAATAAAAAGTGCAGAGGTCTCTGCAGAATATTGGGCAGATAGTATTAAGAAAGATATTTTCACTTCAGCTTCCATTTTACCAGCCGGATTAACACACCGGATTGTGCTGTGTAATATTATTCCTGAAACCAATTACTCTTACCGGCTTATAACCAATCAAAATGGTATAAGGGATACCGGTAAAATTTATAATTTCCGATCTGTGGCTTTACCAATCTGGTTGCAGGATCAGTTTAAATATTCCTGTAACCAACCAGAACTGCTTCCACAAAAGTTTAAGGATGGCTTTATGCTTTTGAATAAAAAAGAAACACCAGGTATTGCATACATTGTTGATTATAAAGGCAGGCTTCGGTGGTACCAGGTTATAGAAAATACCGGGTTGAAAGTCGTACATTTTACAAAAGATAAAACAATACTTACCATCCTTGGTCGTAATGATGAGCCAACAAGTTATGGAAGTGAAATAATGGAATTTAATATGCTGGGTGATACTTTGATCCATTTAAAAAAAGGGCAAGGGGATTTTGTAAATACCATTCATCATGAAATTTTAAAGAACGGCAAACGACAACTCGTTACCATTTTTGAAGATAAAAAAATAATGGATCTGAGCAGTGTGGGTGGCAGTAAAAAAGATACGGTGAGCAGTGATGGAATCATTGTAATGGACAGCACCGGTAAAAGAATATGGCAATGGAGTGTGTTTGATGTAATGGATCCATTGAAAGATCCAAACATACTTAAAACTAAAAGCGATTGGACGCATGCCAACAGCCTTAATTATGATCTCGATAGCAACTACATCATTTCATTTTACAACACCGGTCAAATATGGAAGGTAAATGCTACAACAGGAAGGCTGATCTGGAATTATGGCAAAGGCGGTGATTTTAAAATACCGGCTGATGGTGACTTTTCAGAATCTCATGCAGTTCACATAAATGCTTTTGGTAATTTAATGTTTTTTGATAATGGCGTACCAAAAGAACAATCTCAGGTATTTGTTATGAAGCTGGATCAGCAAAATAAAACTGCAGAAACAGAAGTGCATATCAAATTACCACCACTCATTTACAATGCAAGAATGGGAAGTGCGTACATGATTGATGAGAACAATATTTTATGCTGCTGCTCCAAAAGGCATATTGCAGTTTTGGTAAATAAAGATGGTAAACTTACCTGGACACTGGATGTGGCAGTGCCACCATACCGGGTAGAATTTTTAGCCAAAGAGCAGGTAAGTCCATGGCTACAACTTTAAAACTGGACAATTAAAAATAAAAAGAATGTTATGAAAAAGAACAGTGCGTATACCATTTTTAGTTCCGCAATTTTTATTGTTTTTGTAATTTTCATTTCATGTAATGAAAATAAAATGAACAGTGACTATGTTACTGAATCATCACAGATTTTTGAGGACAGTCTAATAGTTATAGATACCTCAAAAATACCCAGGGATCCATTTGGAGAGGCCGTCAAATATGGGCGGCAACTGCTTTTAAATACTGCTTACTACATCGGCCCTAACGGTATAAACGGAAAATATCTTGGTAACAAAATGACTTGCAGTAACTGCCACCAGGAGGCTGGCACCAAATTATATTCTTTTAATTTAATCGCTTCTCACCAGAATTATCCCCAGTATCGTGCCAGGGAAAATAAAGTGCTCACTCTTGCAGAAAGAATTAACAATTGTGTAATGCGGCCACACAATGGTAAACCCTTACCACTCGACAGTAAAGAGATGGTGGCAATTCTATCTTATCTGAAATGGATCAACAGTTTTGCACCGAAAGAGAAATCATTTAAGGGATTAAAAAATCTTGAAGTTGAGTTTCCATCTTTTGCAGCAAGCCCGGACCGGGGCCAAAATTTATATTCAGCAAACTGTTTGAGATGTCATGGAGCCAGTGGTGAAGGAGTTATGAAAATGGATAACAGCAGCTTTTTATATCCTCCTTTATAGGGAGCAAATTCATACCAACCAGGCTCAAGTATGCATCGTATAATTAAGCAGGCACAATGGGTAAAGGCAAATATGCCTTATGATAAAGCTGCCTGGAACAAACCTGTTTTAACTGATGAAGAAGCCCTGGATATTGCAGCATTTATTAATGATGATAACATTCATAAAAGACCGGGCGTAAAAGATCTTGATTATCCAGACCCTGCTAAAAAAGCAATTGATTATGGCGAGGGGCCTTTTGTAGATACTTTTTCAACTGTACAACATAAGTTAGGCCCTTTTAAGCCGGTAATAAGTTATTGGAAAAGTAAGGGATTGGAACCGGTGTATTAATTTTTTCAGCAATTAATTTTAAAAGTGAACAATAAGGAATTAAATTTCAAAAAAATCAGTTGCCTAAATAAGCAATAAGTAGATCAGGTATAAAAAACATGGAAAGTTTTACGGCTATAAAACCAAAAAGCCCAGGAAAAATAGAAAGCTGATCAAGTTGGTGAACCTTTAAATAGAGGTAACAGCCTAGATACCGGATTAATGAAAAGCTGCCTTCGATCTGGATGCGGCTTTTTCACTTTTAGCCTGCATTTACCGGTATTAAAAGATAAATATTTTTGAACAACCGATTGCGCCTGCCTTCATTGAATTATTGAGTTATTTTTATAGCCAGCTCAATAGTTTTTTTGCATTATAACGATTTGTACATGATAAAAAATACGATTGCCTTTTTGCTGTTTTTATTTTCCGGGTTCGCCTTACAGGCGCAAACCCCAAAGAAGCCTTTTTACAAAGAAAGTTTTAATGACGGCAAACTACCAGCCGGATGGTATATACCCAAGGTTGGAAATTGGGACCCACAGTGGGTTGTCACCAATCAGCCTTATCCCGGGTCATACAAATACCAGCAACAGGCTCCACCCATTGCTTCTAAAAGCCGGGGTTATCATTTGCAATTCCAGGCCGGCTATTTTACCGACGAAGATGTTGATAAAGGCTGGGTGAATAAAAAAATCTATCCAGACGGATATGTTGTTTCTGCACCGATTAATTGTGCTGATAAGCCGTCAGTCGTTTTAAAATTTCAGCAAACATTTCGCTGGTGGGATTACCATACATCCGATACTGCCGGGCTATTCGTTGGCGTTAGTACGGATAGTGTTCACTGGCAGCAGTGGGAAATGCGCCGTGAAGTGAAAAGCGCAACGGATATGCTTACACCTTTAAGTGAGGAAATAAATATTACGAAATGGGCGGCAGGGCAGCCAAAAGTATTTCTTCGCTTTTACTGGAAAGGCATGCAGGCCTGGTACTGGATGGTAGATGATATCGAATTGTATGAAGCTGATAAAAAAGACGTTGGCATTGTCCGCTTGCTTTCTCAATCAGAATCAGGTAATAAATTCACCAGAAATGAAGAACTGCGTTTAAGCATCCGCAACAACGGTACAGAAACAATTACAGATAAAATAAAAGTTACGGCTAAAGTGGACGGGAAAGAATTAGCAACAACTACAATTGATGCTGCTGCAAATCCATTAAAAAGTGAAGAAGTAAAAGAGGTGGTTTTTTCAAATGTTGACTTGTCAAAATCACCGGTTCATAAATTATCATTTAACATAGATCTGCCGGGTGATGAAACAGTTGCCAACAATTCTTTTTATCAAACGGTAAGCACCGAAGCGTCTGTGTTGGGCAACCTTACCAGGTGGAACAAACTATCGAACGGTGTTGAACTTCAGAGCGGCATTACCAAAGTGAAAGTATTGTTTTATAAAAATGATATTTTCCGTATCTGGCTTAGCCCCGACGGGAATTATACTGATCCTGCCGGTACTGATATTGTAATAGACCGGAATATATATAACCCGGCTCTTAAAATTACAGAAGATGAAAAGAATGTTTATATCAGGTCGATGGTGTGTAAACTCCAAATACAAAAATCACCTATACTGTTTTCTTTATTTGATGCTAAAGGAAAAAATTTGTGGGCAGAAAAAACGCCATTAACCTTCGGTACTGTAGCCATTCAAAAATTAAACTATGTTGCCGACGAATATTTTTATGGGGGCGGAATGCAGAACGGTTATTTCTCTCACAAAGATTCTACCATCCTGATTGAAAAAGGAGGAGGATGGGATAATGGAGCAAGGGCTAACCCTGCACCTTTTTATATGAGCAGTCGTGGCTATGGCGCTTTACGCAATACTTATGATGCAGGGGTTTACGATTTTACAAAGAGCATGAGCCTGTCGCACAACGAAAACCGTTTTGATTGTTATTATTTTGTTGGTGGAAATCTTAAAAAGATATTGGATGAATATACTTCTGTAACAGGCCGGCCGTTTATGCCGGCACGCTGGCAGCTTAGCATGGGCGATGCCAATTGTTATAATAAAAAAGGAACCACGCCGGATGTAGTTAGCCAGGTTGCCGATGAATATGTGAAATATGATATGCCCCGTGGATGGATACTTCCCAACGATGGTTACGGCTGCGGTTATACGAAGTTAGATTCTACCATAACTGAATTGCATAAACGTGGTTTTTATACCGGCCTATGGACAGAGAATGGCGTAGATAAAATTGCGACAGAAGTGGGAACTTATGGCACAAGGCTTTGTAAGCTTGATGTGGCCTGGATTGGCCCCGGTTACAAATATGCATTGGATGGTTGTAAAGCGGCTTACGAAGGCATTGAAAAAAACAGCGATGCCCGTGGCTTTGTGTGGAGCGTAATGGGCTGGGCAGGTACGCAGCGGTATAGTGTAGTGTGGACGGGCGATCAGAGAAGTAGTTGGGAATATATCCGTTTTCATATCCCCACCCTTATTGGTTCAGGGCTTTCGGCACAAAACTGCGCTACCGGAGATGTGGATGCCATTTTTGGCGGCAGTGAAAAAACTTATGTAAGGGACCTGCAATGGAAATGTTTTACCCCGGTATTTATGACCATGAGCGGTTGGGCAAAAAAAGATAAGCAACCATGGATATGGGGAGAGCCTTACACTTCTATCAATAGAAAATATTTGCAATTGAAAATGCGTCTTACCCCATACATGTACACGTTGATGAATGAAGCATATCAAACAGGCACACCTGCTGTAAGGGGTTTGTTATTGGAATATCCAAACGATCCGGTTACCTGGGGCAAGGCAACGCAGTATGAATATTTACTGGGCAAATCATTTTTAATAGCGCCGGTTTATAAAGACACTACCATACGTGACAGCATTTATTTGCCGGAAGGAAAATGGATTGATTACTGGGATGGAAAAGTTTATACCGGCAAACAATGGCTGAACGGTTACAATGCGCCATTAGAAAAATTACCGCTGTTTGTAAAATCAGGCGCTATCATTCCTATGTATCCACAAATGAATTTTGATAAGGAAAAACCGTTGGATACGCTGTCGCTGGATATTTACCCAAATGCAACAAGCACTTATCAATTGTATGAAGATGATGGATTGACAAGAGAGCACAGGAAAGGCGTATTTGCTACAACAAATATTTCATCAGTGCAAAATGCGGCAGGTGTCACTATAAATATTGCTGCAATAAAAGGCTCGTACAAAGGAATGCTTTCACAAAGAGCATATACCTTGTTTGTACACTGCAATAAAAAACCTTTGACAATATCAGTAAATGCGAAGCAAGTTTCAGCGTGGTCTTTTGATGCAAAAGATAAAAATGGTATTATAACCATACATACCCAATCAATGACGGTGCGTAAAAACACCAGCATTATTATTAAATAATATATTCAATAATGAAGAAATTACTTTTTTTCGGTTTATTTTTTGCCACCAATTCGGTGTTGTATGCACAAGTAGTGAAGTACACTTCTGGCAATGATTCCTGGAATGCAGATTCACTCGGCAACCATAGGGCTGTTATAGAATTTAATGGCACAGCAAAAATTGCCAAAATAATTATCCCCTGGAGAAGAAGAGATACAGATCCGCAGGATAAACGCATTATTGTAGAAGATGCCAAAACCCACCAGAAAATATTGAATGTAAAGGCGGCCATACTTAACCGTGAGTCCGGAGAAATTTATTTTGAACCCGTTTCGGGGGCTGGCATTTATTACATTTATTACATGGCTTATAAAAATGAAGGGCGTTCCAATTATCCAAAGGGAGTTTACCTGAAACCGGAAAATACTGCTTCGCAGGATTGGCTAAATTTAATGGCTGATGAAAAAAATATTTCTCCGGCCGAAGTAAAAGAAATTCAATCCATCAATGCCTTCAACAGTTTTTACCCGATGGAAATTATTGCTACTAAAGACGAAACCAGGAATATTATTCTGGCAAATGCTGCTGCAACGTATTTGGTTTTTCCGGAAGACAGGATGCATCCAATAAAAATGACCCATGATCTTCCCCAGTGCTGGATAGAGGCGGGAATGAAAAAGACTTTTTCAGATACGGCAGCAAAGGGAGAGAATTTTGGTTTTCAATTGGGTATTCTTGCATTAAAGAAAATACAAAATGTAAAAATAGCATTCACTGATTTAGTATCGGCCAATGGCAGCAAAATTTCTGCTAAAAATATTTCCTGCATTAATACAGATGGCACCGGTTATGATGGAAAGCCTTTGCATTTCACTGTAGATATTCCTGCAAATAAAGTGCAGGCCATGTGGTGTACGGTAGATGTGCCTCAGAATATTCCAGAAGGAGTATATAAAGGAAAAGCAACCGTAACTGCAGGCTCTGCAGAACCAACCGAAGTGCAACTGTCAATTACCATTAGTAATAAAATAATTGCAAATGGCGGCATTGATGAACCATGGAAAATGACAAGGCTAAAATGGCTTAACTCCACAATGGCACAGGATAATACCTTGGTGGCACCTTACACTGCATTAAAAGTAGAAGGCAATACAATCAGTTTATTGGGCAGAAAAGTTGAATTGAATAAAGATGGTTTTCCAAAGCAGGTCCAAACTTTTTTTACGGCTGAAATGACGGGTTATCAATCTCAGCCAAACAATCTTTTGGCAGAAGCCATTCACTTTCATTTTACAAAAAAGAAAGATGCAAAAGATATTCAATGGAAAAATAACGGCGTAAAATTTATCCTGCACCAACCTGGTACGGTACAATGGCAGGCCATAAACACATCGGAGGATTTAAAAATGGAAGTAAATGCTTCCATTGAGTTTGATGGATTTGTTTCTTATGCCGTTAAGGTTACAGCGCTAAAAGATGTGGAGTTGAGCAATATCGCCATGCAGATTCCTTTTTCAAAACCGCAGGCAAAATACATGATGGGCCTCGGGCAAAAAGGGGGCTACCGTGCAGAAGATTTTAAATGGAAATGGGATGTGGCTCATAAAAACCAGGATGGTGCATGGATAGGGAATGTGAATGCAGGCCTGCAATATTCACTCAGGGATGAAAATTATGTGCGCCCTTTAAATACCAATTTTTACCTGAACAAACCATTGCTGTTACCCACATCATGGGGCAATGGAACCAGCGGTGGCATTGGTATCGCAGAAAAAAACAATGCTGTTGTTGCGGATAATTACACCGGGGAACGCAACATGAAGAAGGGAGAAATATTGTATTATAATTTCACTTTGCTCATAACACCTTTTCATCCCATCAATACAGATTTTCAATGGCAAACAAGATTTTTCCACAGTTACAAACCCATTGATACCATCAAAGCAACAGGAGCCACAGTTGTAAATATTCATCATGCAAATGAAATAAATCCATGGATAAACTATCCTTTTATTGAACATAAAAAGATGAAGGCTTATATTGATGAAGCACACAGCAAGGGGTTAAAAGTAAAAATTTACAATACCATCCGGGAATTATCCAATCATGCTTATGAAACATTTGCATTAAGAAGTTTAGGCCACGAAATTTATTCCGCCGGTAAAGGCGGGGGCTTTAGCTGGCTGCAGGAGCACCTGGACAGTAGTTACATTGCCGCCTGGTTTGTTCCTGAATTAAAAGATGCAGCGATTATAAACAGTGGGCTGAACCGCTGGCATAATTATTATGTAGAAGGCATGAACTGGCTCACACAAAATGTAGGTATTGATGGCATTTATTTAGATGATGTAGCTTTTGACAGGGTAACGATGAAGCGAATTAAAAGAGTGTTGACAAAAGATGGCCATCCCGGTATTCTTGATCTGCACTCTGCCAACCAGTTTAATAAAAGTGATGGGTTTAACAACAGCGCCAATTTATACATGGAGCATTTCCCTTACCTGAACCGGTTATGGTTTGGCGAATATTTTGATTACGAAAAAAATGCGCCCGATTTTTTTCTTACAGAAGTAAGCGGTATTCCATTTGGTTTAATGGGGGAGATGTTGCAGGATGGCGGCAATGCATGGCGGGGAATGATTTACGGAATGACCAACCGCCTGCCCTGGAGCGATGATGCAGACCCACGACCTATCTGGAAAATATGGGATGAATTTGGAATGAAAGGTTCGCAGATGATTGGTTACTGGAGCGACAATTGCCCCGCAAAAACAGACAATGATAAAGTGCTGGTAACAGTTTATCAAAAGAAGGGGACGGCATTAATTTCCATTGCAAGCTGGGCAGAAAATGATGTGGATATACAATTGAAAATTGATTGGAAAAAATTAGGTATTGATCCGGCCAAAGCAACCATCGTAGCCCCGGCCGCAAAGAATTTTAAAACGGCAAAAACATTTATGCTGAATGAAAAAATACCGGTGGAAAAAGGGAAGGGATGGATATTGATTGTAAAATAA
>JBDUCK010000005.1:0-28754 GCA_040003485.1 Ferruginibacter sp.
GCTTCATACTGGCCGGGTTTTGTGCCTTCTACGCTGTTATCGTTAAGGCCCTGTGCTGTGGTAACTGCAGCCTGTAAAGCAGCTTTATCGACGGGCACAGGAGCAGGGCCGGAATCTTTTTTACTACAGGAAGCAAAGCCAACGCCAATGAGCAACGCCCAAAGTAAAGTTGTTTTTAAAATTTTAAACTGGAAGATTGATGATTTCATGATGACAAAATTTAAATTGTTTATAATGTTTTTAAAAAAGAAAAGAATCAATGCAAAGCCTTATTTCTATCCCGTTCAATTTGAGGAATAGGAAAATGTTTATTTAAATCGTAATTAAAATTCGGTTTGTCAAATAATGCCTGTGTAGCATAAGCTTTTCCCCAACGGATAAGATCGAAATAGCGATGAAATTCAAAGCCTAATTCAACCCGTCTTTCATGTTGTATTTCTTTACGAACATCAAATTGGTTAGGGGACGTTATATCAGGCAAAAGGCCCGCCGGTATATTTGGATACCCGGACAGGGTGGAATCGTACAGGTAACTTTCCCTGGCTCTTTTTCTTACCCGGTTTAAGGGTATTAACGCATCTGCAGTTTTGCCCGATTCATTTAAGGCTTCGGCATACCAAAGCAAAACATCAGCAAACCTGATGGCCACATAGTCAAGATTTCCATCGCTTTTATTGGGCGCTTCTGCCAATGACTGTTGATGCTTCCTGGTTAGATAACCTGTACTGGGCGACCAGGCCTTGTCAAATATCCGGTTATTAAACCAAGGCATAGTGTCCCGGCCTACGGTGTAATCCAGGCGTGGGTCTATAACATCGCTGCTTGTTTTTTCAAATTCGTCTACAAAATTTTGCGTTGGCGCATTAAAAAAATATCCTCCATCGATTTGCGGGGCAAAATATTGATTCAACTCATTTCCCAATTTAGGATCCTGCCCGGTTAAATGCTGTACTTCAAAAACAGACTCTTGTTTATTTTTAAATTTCTGGCTAAAATTCTGAGTGTATACCGGCATCAAATCATAAGTATTACTATTCACAATCTGAGCCGCAGTACTGGCAGCTTTATCCCATTTACTTTCAAATAAATATGCTTTGGCCAATAAGGCATTAGCAGCGCCCGAAGTAACCCGGCCAACATCTTTACCGCTATAACTTACCGGGAGATTAGTGGCAGCATTTGCAAGATCGGGCTCAATAACAGTTTCAAAAATTTGCTGAACAGTAGACTGTGGTATTTGTAATTCCTCTGGTTTTAAAGGCGTTAAAATAATGGGCACATCACCAAAAATATTAGTGAGTTCAAAATAATACCAGGAGCGTAAAAACTTAGCTTCTGCCAGGATTCTTGTTTGGAGATTTTTATCCATTTCAATTGCCGGCACTTTGCTTAGCACAAGATTGCAACGTGTAATTCCATCATACAATAATGCCCAGGTACTTGCCAGGTTTCCATTTGTAGAATTAAGGTTGAACTGATCGATAAATTCTATATCTGCCTGGTCACCGGGATTACCACCTTTTGCTGCATCATCAGAAGCTACATCTCCAAATACCCATAACCTGTTGTTATTAGCTGTGGTAAAAGCCAGTGGCTGGTACGCTGCGTTGATGGCTAATAAAGCCTGTGCCTGAGTTTTATAAAATTCATTTTCGGGGTATTGCCCAACCACATCCTTTGTAATATATTTTTTGCATGCAGCCATGCCTAAAAACAAGCAAAGCATTAATAAGGTGTTTATGATATTTTGTTTCATACGCAATTGATTTAATTTAACCTCACTCCCACCCCTCTCCAAAAGATGGGGACTGGAATTCATTCAGGTAATTAGTTTTTTATAAGTCTTGTTATCACTTCTTCATTAAAAATTTAAATTCAATCCTATGATAATACTCCGGGCACTGGGATAGGTACCCCAGTCAATTCCGGCTGCTACATCTCCCCCATAGGTATCTCTTTTCACGTTATCACTCACGTGCATTTCCGGATCAAGACCTGTAAATTTTGTAAGCGTCCATAAATTTTGGCCGGTTGCATACAACCTGATACTTTTCAGGTGCAGCATGCTTACTACTTTTACAGGAAATGTGTAGCCTAACTGCACATTTTTTAACCGAACGTAGGAACCATTTTCCAGGAACCGGCTGGAAGGATATTTATTATTGGAAGCTCCCTTGAAAGTAACTCTCGGCATGGTATTGCTGGTTCCCTCGCCATGCCAGCGCTGATCGTAAACCCGTTGGGTTACATTAAACGCCCGGTAAAATCCTTCTATATCCATATTTACCTGTGAATAGATTTTATTGCCGTACTGGCCCTGGAAAAAAACGGATAAATCAAAATTCATGTATTCCAAATTGCCAGTGGCGCCGTATGTATATTTGGGAATAGCACTGCCAAGAAAAGTGCGGTCATTTTCATCAATTACGCCATCTCCATTTTGATCCTTGAATTTCACATCGCCAGGCTGTATATTTTTTCCCTGGTATGCATGGCCAAAAACCTCCGCTGTATTTTGAAAAATGCCTTCAGCCTCGTAAAGGTAAAATGAGCCGATTGGGTGCCCAACTGTAGTTAATGTTGCATTGTAATTGTTATCAATTCTACCACCTGGTATTGGTTGGCCATTACTTAATGAAACCACTTTATTAGAAAGTGCAGAAAAATTTAAGCCAATATCATATTTAAGCAAGTGATCATTATTTTTATAATTAAGATCCACTTCCAGGCCTTTATTCTCTACTTTACCAGCATTTAAATAAGGCGGCTTTGAACTACCTCCAATTAAAGGCAATGGGATGGGAATAAGCATATCTGACGTTGTTTTTACATAGTAATCAACAGTCAGGTTCAGTTTATCTTTCCATATACCTATATCAATACCTGCATCTGCCTGGGTAGATGATTCCCATTTTACTTTTGAGTTACCCAGTGTTGCAATAGTAGAGCCGGGGTTACTTGAAGGCGTTTGGCCAAAAGGATAATTATAAAGGTTTCCAATAATTGAAACAAATCCATAATCAGGAATTTCCTGGTTTCCCAATTGCCCATAACTACCCCTTATTTTCAATTTAGAAATAACAGGAAGATGATCCTTTACCCATGTTTCATTATGCGCATTCCAGCCTACAGAACCGGAAAAAAAAGTACCATATTGATTTTCCGGCCCAAAACGTGAGGAGCCATCCCTGCGGACATTAGCTGAAAATAAATACAGATTACGATAGGAATAATTCGCATTTCCAAAAAGAGAAAAAAGCGCTGATTCATTTTGAGATTCAAAAGAAGTTGTAGATCCTATCAACCCGTTTCCGTTACCTATATACCTGAACGCTGATGTTTGGTTAGCAAAATCACGATCTGTACCGCCATGTAAATTATTTTTATTGCTGATGGCTTCGGTACCTGCAAGCAGGGATACATTATGAACACTATTAAATACCCTGTTGTAACTAAGTGTATTATTCCAGATAAGATTAATATTAGTAGATGTACTTACTGTAAGCCTGCTAGGATTATTTATCCGCAGGTTTGTGCCGTAATTTTCGTCGAATCTTTTATCATTATTCATGATAGCATCCAGCCCTATATCCGATTTGAATTTTAAATTTCTGATAATCTTATATTCTGCATATAAATTAGTAAATATCCTGTACTGAATTTCCTTATTATCAGTTTTATTTGCCAACGCTACAGGGTTATATCCATCACCAAAGAAGCCTGGATAAGCTGGCAGATCGGAATATACACCGGCACTATCGTAAACCGGGATAGCAGGTGTGCGGAATAATGCATACCGGACTACGCTGCCACCGTTGCCGCCATAACCATCACCAGAGCTGCCTATTGTATTTTTTTTGGAATAAGAGATATTGATGTTGTTGGCAATGCTCAATTTATCAGTAAGATCAATATTGAGTTTTGATAATAGGGAATACCGCTCATAAAAAGAATTAAGGATAATACCATCCTGTTTAAAATAATTTCCCGAAATGTAATAGAGCGTTTTGTCGCTACCGCCTCTTACCGATAATTGATGGCTTTGAATCTGTCCATTTTGAAAAATTGCTTTCAGCCAATCAGTATTGGCAACATTTATAGTAGCAGGAATTTTTGGGCGTATCAGCGCCGGATTTGTTACCCCCGCATTATCATTATCAGCAGCTTCATTATATAATTCTACATACTCCGCAGTGTTGGCCATCTTTGGAAGGGTACCATGCGATTGAAAGCCGCCATAGCCGGAATAATTAAATTGAGCCTTGCCTCTTTTGCCGCCTTTAGTAGTAATTAAAACTACCCCATTGGCAGCCCGTGACCCATATATTGCTGCAGAAGAGGCATCTTTTAAAACAACAATAGACTCAATATCATTTTGAGAAAGAAAATTTATCCCATCCTTTGTCGGCACACCATCTACAATGAAAAGAGGGTTGTTGTCATTGATCGTTCCTACACCTCTTATTCTTACCACCACGCCATCTCCGGGCTGGCCGGTACTCTGCGTTATCCTTACACCAGCCACTTTCCCCTGCAAGGCCTGGTCTACACTTAACACCGGCAATTTAGAAATGCCGCCAACATTTACCACTGATACTGCACCCGAAAGATCGGCACGGCTGCGTGTTTGATATCCTACAACCACCACTTCATCTAAATCCTTATTGTAAGCTTCTAGTTTTATCGTTAATGAGGTTTGCCCGCTTACTGTTACTTCCTGCGTTTTATATCCTACAATACTAAAAATCAAAACTGCCTTATCTGACACATCAATCGAGAACCTGCCCGAAGCGTCGGTTTGCACTGTTGCTTTGCTTCCCTTAAGGGAAACGTTTACTCCTGCAATGGGTGTGCCTTCTGCATTTAAAACAACACCTGTTATTAAAGCAGCATTTAATTTCATCACCGATTTGTTGATATTATCCGTTTCCGGATTAACCAATATCATATTTTGCTTTTCTATGAAATGAAGGCCTGCCTGTTTTGCAATAAGTTGAAGAACGGTTTTTAAAAGTTGTTTTCCCTTTGCCAGTTTTATTTCCTTCGAGAGGTTTATATCATTTTCATCATACACAAACGAATAAGGGGTTTGCTTTTCTATCATCGTAAATATCTGCTGCAGCTTTGCCGTGTTGGTATTTATTATAACATACACATCATTGAAGGAGGGGTTTTTAGCATCATAAGCTTTGGAAACAATACAACATAAAAACAAAAAAGTACTTAATACAATTCTTGCTAAGAAGAAGCTTCTCGTATACCTTATTTTCATGGCAGCTTTTTTAATTTATTAATTATTTATAATAATCGTATCCCCTACCGCTTTGCTGTTTAAATTTTTAATAACACAAATATTTTCTATGATTTCCCTGGCTGTTGTATTTCTAAATTCACCGGTAAAACGCCATTTCTTCGTACTACTATTGTTGACAACAGTTTTACCGAAAACTGTTTTTAAACGGGCTGCAATTTCTTCAAAACTGTTGTGGCTAAAGCTGATATTGAATTCGGCCGGGTTCAAATTTTTATAAAAATGCTTATCCCTAAAAACATAAGTGGCTTTTTCTTCAGGATACAACAAAATTGGGGCAGCAGATCTGGCGGTAGTATCTTCAATTTCCACTTTCACTTTACCTTTTAATAACTCTACTACTACCGCTGAATCACCGGGTTTTTTTATGTTGAAAACTGTTCCCAAAACCGTCGTAAC
The DNA here is from genome assembly GCA_040003485.1 of Ferruginibacter sp. Taxonomy (GTDB): domain Bacteria; phylum Bacteroidota; class Bacteroidia; order Chitinophagales; family Chitinophagaceae; genus Ferruginibacter. Next base: position 5,711 of record JBDUCK010000005.1, read on the forward strand.
AATATTTTCTGTGTGCACTTTAAAGGGAAAGTGCTCGTTTCTTTTTACATTAAAACCAGCTTCTCCTTTAAGGTAAACCTGCCGGTTGGAGCCGGTAAAGGAGGAAGGATATTCCAGCATACTATTAGGTGCCAGGGTCACCACTGTGCTATCACTTAAGGTGAAAGTCATTATCCGGTTTCCCTCATTAACCGTGCTGCTTAATGGCAAAGATTTATTTTGAAAAGGCCGGGTAAGTAAATAAAAAGCTCCTGCAGCAAGTATTAAAACACACAGAACTATATATTTTATTGATCTTTTATTTCTACGACTGGATTGAAAAGTTTTATCAGGATTTAAACGAGTAAAAAGCCCGGGTGAGTTTTTTGCGCTTATAACCGCCTCAATCTTTTTAAATTCATCCTGGTATTCTCTCTTATTTAACGTCAGCGATAGAAGTTGAATCAGTTCCCCTGCCTGATTTGCCATTACTTTTTTAGCAGGATTGTCTATAAGCCATTGCTTCCAAAAAAGCCTGTCTTTTTCGCTTAAATATAGATGGTAGTTAATGAAAGATTCGTCTGCAACAAAATCTTCAACTTTATAATTTTCAAAAGATTTTATACCCATAATACATTTTATCCGGCCGCTGAAAAAGACAATAGCAGCCATTACATATTATAGTGAGCGCAAAATGTATTTTTTACCGGGTATTTATAAAGTATTTTATAAATAATAATAAAGAGAGAGAACTAACAGGAACAAATTAAACACGTGAGCCAGGTTCATTTCTTCCCGAAGCTTTTGTACCGCCAGGTAAATGTGGTTGTAAACAGTACGTGTAGTTAAGGCAGTTTTGACAGCTATTTCATCATAACTCAAATTCTCAAAAAATTTTAACCTGATTATTTCCAGCTGTTTTTTTGTAAGGTGCCTCAGGGCCCTGGAGATTTTTTCTTTTTTTTCTTCCGATTCATGAAAGGCAATCAGGATCTCTTCATAGGAGCTTTCATTCTGTTCAAACCCTTCTGATGATCTTTCACCGGATTTTTCTTTGATACTCCGGGATTGAGTACGGCTTATTTTCCTGCGGAGCCAGGTAAAAAGATAAGAGCGAATATTATGTACCTCTTTGGTAACAGAAGTTCTCGTCGTCCACAATTCAAGAAACATTTCCTGTATACAGTCTTTAGTAAGTTCTTTATCGCATGTTAAACTAAACCCATAAGCAAAAAGAACATTATAATGTTCATGATAAATATTCAGGAAGGCAGCCTCGTTGCCTTGTTTCATGAACTTCCAGTTATTTTCATTTGCAGGCATATCTTATTATATCCGGTAAAATGATCATTACAAATCCGCCAAACACAAGGTAAAGCAATTCATGACAGTAACAGGCATAAGTTTTTTATATTACAGCCTCCGCCCCATTTGGTAATTACAGGTTTAAATTCCATTAATTTATAAAAGGTTTATTTGTTTTTATAATAGACTAATTTTAATTAAATAGTTGCCCTTAGGCTTTTTTGCCATGCCTTGAAGTTTTTAGCCTTACTAACCAAAAAACTATTGCATAATTTCTAAATCATGTTACCGGAACAATTTTATACTCAACGGGTAGAAACTCTCACTGCAGAAAGAAAAAAATTACTAAACAAAAAATCAATATTCGGCATACTCCGGCTCGGCAGCATTGCTGCGTTGATAGCGGTATTCTATTTTTTATGGGCCGTTGGGCCAATGTACGTAAGTGTTGCGGCCGTTTTATTAATTATCCTTTTTATACAACTTATATATAAAGACCTGGCCAACAAAGCAGCTATTGCCAACTTAACACACTTAATAAAAATAAATGAGGACGAAATAAAAGCGGTGAACGGAGCTTACTTTCATTTTGCTGACGGTGCTGCACTTGCACCCAAAGACCATTTTTATGCCAACGACATGGACATATTTGGTCACGCTTCGTTATACCAGTTTTTAAACCGTAGTACCTCAGACATGGGTGTCTTACAATTGGCCAAATGGCTATTAGAGCCTGCAACACCGGATGACATTCTTGATCGGCAGCTGGCTATAAAAGAATTAAAAGATAAAACAATCTGGCGCCAACAGTTACAGGCATATGGCAAGGAAAAAAATATTACAAAGAATACGCTGATCCGGCTACAGCATTGGTTTGCAGAGGCAGATTCTTTTTCATCCTTTAAACATTGGCAATGGCTTCGGTACAGCTTGCCTGCCATAATTTTAGGTATAAGCGCAGCTACGTATTTTGACCTGTTAAGCATGGGAATTTTTTATGGCTCGTTGCTATTATTTGCGGTAATAGCCTTCCAGGTAAATAAATATGTGGCTCCCGTGCATGAGCAATTATCAAAAATGGTAGATGAACTTGATACGCTTTCTCAAAGCATTGAAGCAATAGAAAAGGAACATTTCACTTCTACTCTACTTTTAGAACTTCAACTAAAATTTGCAGCAAAGAACGGCGCTGCCTCGGAGAAATTAAAGCAACTGAAAAAAATATTAGACCGGCTGGACATGCGCTACAATATTGTAGTATCTGCACCGCTTAATTTATTTCTTTTATGGAACCTGCAACAGGTACTTGACCTGGAGAAATGGAAAAAGCAATATGCTGACGAAGTAAATAACTGGTTCAATGCATCGGGCATTTTTGAAGCATTGAATTCTTTTGCCACGCTTCATTTTAATAACCCGGCCTGGGCATTCCCAACCCTGCATGAAAAACATTTTTTTATAGAAGCGCAGGCTTTAGGCCATCCACTGATAAATGAAATTAAGCGGGTAAATAATTTTATTACTATTGAGCAAAGCGCCGAAATAATGCTGGTAACCGGCAGCAATATGGCGGGCAAAAGCACTTATCTGCGTAGCGTAGGCATCAATGTTATACTGGCTATGGCCGGTGCTCCTGTATGTGCAAGCCGGTTTGCTTTATCGCCGGTACAACTTATCAGCAGCATGCGCATTGCAGATAATTTAGAAGAAAGCACTTCTACTTTTTATGCAGAATTAAAAAAATTAAAAACCGTAATTGACAAAGTGAATAATGGTGAAAAGGTTTTTGTATTGCTGGATGAAATCTTACGTGGCACTAATTCTCTTGACAGGCATACCGGCTCTGTAGCCCTGATAAAACAATTAATAAAAAAACATGCCGCAGCTATTATTGCCACGCATGATGTGGCCCTGGCAGAAATGCAAAAAGAATATCCCGGCAATATGATAAACTACCATTTTGATGTGCAGGTAAATAATGAAGAATTGTATTTTGATTACAAACTACAGCCCGGTGTGTGTACCAGTATGAATGCATCTATCTTAATGAAGAAAATAGGAATAGAATTGTAAGTTGTCAATAGTGAATGGTCAATGGTGAAAATTCGAATATCTTTAAAATCGCTAAACTTTTTAAAGCCCTAAACCTCTAAGCCTTTCAAACGCTGTTCTACTCCCCCCTTCGGATGGCGGGGGGGCTACTCTTTCCTGTAAGCATTGGCACAAAAGAAAAATTATTGAAAGTTTCTTCACTGAATGTGCCGTCTTCATTTTTGGTAAGCCGCAGCATACGCTGGTGTGGGCCTGCATCTACAGGTATCACCATTTTGCCGCCGGGCTTTAATTGCGCTATCAGTTTAGGGGGAATAAAAGGAGCCGCAGCAGTAATGATCACTTTATCAAATGGCGCATAGGTAGGCAAGCCTTCGAACCCATCACCATAAAAAAATTTGATGTTATTATATTTGGTTTTAAAAACAAACTGCTTTGTTTTTTCAAAAAGATTTTTTTGCCGTTCGATGGTAAAAACTTTTGCGCCCATTTCTGCCAGCACCGTAGCCTGGTAAATACTTCCGGTACCTATTTCCAGAATCTTATCCTGGGGTTGTACCTGCAGTAGTTGTGTTTGATAAGCAACGGTGTAAGGTTGAGAAATAGTTTGCCCTTCTGCTATCGGGAAGGCCCTGTCTTCATACGCAATATTATCAAGCGCAGTATCTAAAAAATAATGTCGTGGAATATTGTTCATGGCCGCAAGTACATGTTCATCTGTAATGCCTTTTTCACGGAGGATATCCATTAATTTTTTGCGCAGTCCCTTGTGGCGGTATGTATCTTCAAATTGTCTCATAGCAGGTTGCAAGATAAAAAAATGCCCCGAGAAAAGCCGGGGCATTCAACAATATAAAAAATTAAATCTATTTCAATCCTAATTCTTTTTCAATGCGTTTTATTTTATCGTCCAATGCTTTTTCGGTACTATCAAACTCTGCAACACTTGCCAGTGCCGTATTTACACTGAAATAGTATTTTATTTTTGGCTCTGTACCACTGGGTCTGGCAGATACTTTTGTACCATCAGAAAGCTCAAACTGCAACACGTTGCTTTTTGGCAGCTCAATTTTCCAGGTAGATCCATCAGATAATTTTTTGCCATGTTGCAGTTCGTAATCCAATACTTTATCTACCATTACTCCATCTATTTTATGTGGCGGATTACTCCGGTCTTCTTCCATCATCTTTGCAATTTCTGCCGCACCGTTCATGCCTTTTTTTGTGATGCTTATCAAATTCTCTTTATAAAATCCATACTGCACATACAAATCCAAAAGTTTATCAAACAGGCTACGGCCTTTATTTTTTTCGTACGCTGCCATCTCACAAATAAGCGCCACCGCACTTACCGAATCTTTGTCACGAACCTTATCACCTATCATTAAACCAAAACTTTCTTCGCCGCCAATAATATAATTTTCTTTCCCTTCTTTTTCCTTTATCATCGAAGAGATCCATTTAAAACCGGTAAGTACGTTGTAACATGCCACACCATTGGCTTTGGCAATAGCATCAATCATATCAGTGGTAACAATTGTTTTTATCACCATATCGTTTGGCTGTGCAATACCTTTTGCTTTACGGGCTTCTATCATATAATTAAATGCCAGCAAAGCTGTTTGATTTCCATTCAGCAATATCCATTCGCCTTTATTATTTTTTACGCCGACACCAACCCTGTCTGCATCCGGGTCAGTCCCCAGCAAAATATCAGCATCCAGTTCCTCCGCCAGTTTAAGGCCCATGCTCATAGTTTCTTTTTCTTCCGGGTTAGGATAAACTACGGTGGGGAAATCGCCATCGGGTACCATCTGTTCTTTTACAATATGCACATTGGTAAAGCCAAATTTTTCCAAGGCTTGTGGTACCAGCATAATGCCGGAACCATGTATGGGCGTGTATACAATTTTAAGATCATGCTGTGCTTTACACACATCAGGATACACGCTTAACCCCTTTACCATTTCCAGGTAGGCCTCATCCATCTCTTTACCAATGGTCGTAATATTTCTTTCGCCACCGCTCCATTTTACATCGTCTACAGAAACTATTTTTTCTATCGCTAAAATTACATTTTCATCATGCGGCGAAACCATTTGTGCGCCATCATCCCAATAAGCTTTGTAGCCATTATATTCTTTAGGGTTATGGCTTGCGGTACAAACCACACCACCCTGGCATTTTAAATTACGTATGGCAAAACTCAGCTCTGGCGTAGGGCGCAGGCTTTCAAACAAATAAACTTTTATGCCGTTAGCGCCAAAAACATTAGCGGCAATTTCTGCAAAATCCCGGCTGTTATTCCGGCAATCGTGTGCAATGGCCACACTTACTTCATCCCCAAAACATTGCTTTAAATAATCGGCATATCCCTGTGTAGCCATGCCCACGGTGTACCTGTTCATCCGGTTAGTGCCCACTCCCATTATGCCACGAAGCCCGCCGGTACCAAACTCCAGGTTTTTATAAAATGCATCTGCAAGTTCATCGGGCTTTTCTGCCTCCATTTTTCTAATGAGTTCTTTAGAACCTTCATCATAACTACCTGCCAGCCAGTTATCTATTTTTGTTTGAATATTTTTATCCATAATATATCGTTTTACATCTACACAAATATATTATTCGTATTTGAATAACACACTTAACTGCTACTTTTGTTTTTTGTATGAACCCAACATCTATTCTTCCATCGCCTTCATCGGCAGAGTTTATCCTGAGGAACGAAGGACACTCTTGTACCCGGAAAGCTTTATTTAGCTTTTTCTGGTCCGTGCTGTTGGTAACTTCATCATTTGCTCAGCAGGACACTCTTGCAGTGACAAGTGACCCTTACCTGGTAAAAGGGCTCTCCCAACAACAAATAAAAAAAAGAATAAAGATTGTAGCCGTAACAAATGTAGTTGCTTACAGTGCCGCCATGGTAGGCCTTTATGCTACCTGGTATAAAGATTATCCGCAAAGCAAATTTCATTTTTTTAATGATATAAAAGAATGGCAGCAGATAGATAAAGTGGGCCACGCTTACAGCGCTTATGCCGAAAGTAAAGCCAGCATGGAGGTGTGGCGCTGGACGGGTATTGACCGTAAAAAAAGAATATTACTAGGTGGCTTTAGCGGTGCCGCATACCAAACCGTAATAGAAGTATTGGATGGCTTCAGCAGTGAGTGGGGCTTTAGCTGGGGCGACTTTGGCGCCAACATAGTTGGCAGCGGATTACTAACAGCACAGGAATTTGCGTGGGATGAACAACGCATCCAATTTAAATGGTCGTTTCACCGCAAGCATTACAGCGATCCATCTTTAAATAAACGAAGCGATGATATTTTTGGCAAGAGCGATCCTGAACGTTTTTTAAAAGATTACAACGGCCAAACCTATTGGTTAAGCACCACCTTAAAATCGTTTTTTCCACGTTCCAAAATTCCTGCATGGCTGCAGGTTTCAGTTGGAATGGGAGGCGAAGGTATGTTTGGCGCCCGGGAAAATGTAGGTAAAGATAAAAGCGGCAACATCATCTTTAACAGGCCCGATATAAAACCTTACCGCCAATGGTACCTGGCACCCGATATAGACCTTACGAAAATAAAAACAAAGAAAAAAGGAGTAAGGTTTGCACTTAACGTACTGAATATTTTAAAATTCCCAACGCCATCTTTGGAATACAGCAAGGGCAGCATGAAAATAAACTGGTTTCATTTTTAGAGAAGTTCAAAGCAACGAATACAATGTTTTATTTCAGATGTTTTTAACTTTGTAAAAATTACCTGTATGATTAAGCTCTCTGTAAACATAAACAAATTAGCTACGCTCAGAAATTCCCGTGGCGGAGACAACCCAGACCTGGTACAGGTGGCTATGGATATAGAGCGTTTTGGTGCCGATGGCATCACCGTCCACCCCCGCCCCGATGAAAGGCATATCCGCTATGCCGATGTGTATGCATTAAAAAAAATTATTACTACAGAATTTAATATAGAAGGAAACCCCACTGAAGAAAAATTTGTGCAACTTGTGCTGGCCAATAAACCTACACAGGTAACACTTGTGCCGGATGCATTGGGCCAGCTTACCAGTAACCATGGCTGGGATACCATTACACACCAGGAATATTTAAAAAATATTATTGCCGAATTTAAACATGCAGGTATACGTGTATCTATTTTTGTGGATCCCGTAACAGAGATGATTGAAGCTGCAAAGACAACCGGCACAGACCGGGTTGAATTATATACTGAAAGCTACGCTGCAGCATATGACGTCGATCACAAACTTACTGCCATAGAACCCTATATTGTGGCTGCAAAAAAAGCCAATGAACTTGGCCTGGGCATTAATGCGGGGCATGACCTTGACTTACAAAACCTGCATTATTTTGCAACTCATATCCCCGGCCTGTTAGAAGTTTCTATTGGCCATGCACTCATCTGCGATGCCATTTATCTTGGGCTGGAAAACACGGTACAATTATATAAAAGAAAATTGGCGGTAAATTAAATGTGGTTGTTTAATTTGTTACTGAAATAAACTAGTAAGCTTATACTCCAATGCAGCTCCCCGAAGATTTTTGCCTATTACATTTCCCTCGGGATCCAATAAAAAATTTTGAGGTATGGCGGATATCTGGAACTGTTGTGCTACAGAATTATTAAATCCCTGCAGGTCGCTCACATGCGTCCAAGTAAGGGCATCTGCATAAATCGCATCTAACCACGGCTTTTTGCTTCTATCAAGTGATACACCAAGCACAGTAAATTTTTTGTCTTTAAATTTATTATACATCCTTACCACATTTGGGTTTTCTGCCCTGCAGGGGCCACACCAGCTTGCCCAAAAATCTACCAGCACATATTTACCTTTTAAAGAAGAAAGAGATACAGTATGTCCTGACGTATCCTGCTGAGAAAACTCTCCCAATGGTTTCCCCATCGGGTTCTTTTTATTTTCCTCTATCTGCTTTGCCAGAAAATTTCCGATAGGAGAAGCCTTTGCCGGGGCGCCCAAACTATTAAACAATGCTTCCATTTTTTCTCCATTGCTTGTTATTTGATTGTACCGGTAAACTGCCAAAGGAGAAATATAAGAATCCGGGTATTGCCCTATAAACTTTTCCAATACCGCTGCAGCCTGCCCCATAAAAGCAGCATCATAATTACCCTGCTGGTTCAGCATTTTTTCGTAAGGTTTTGTTGCCGTGTTGTATTCTATAAATTCGTTGTGAGATGCCGAGCCGCTCACACTTGCATTTTCAATAGAATCTTTAACCGCATTCAGTTCTATTATACTATTATCTAAAAACAAGGTTATATAACGTTTGTCATTATTCACAGTTATCACCCGAAAATCAGGAAAAGGCATTTTACCAGATAATATAAATTTCCCGTTTGCAATTTTTGTAGTTGCTTCCGGCTCACCCGTGTTGGCATTTAATAAATTCACCTGCGCTCCGTCTGCATAGCCGGTTATTATGCCGTTTATTACAAATCCATCTATTGTTTTAGCAACATCCGGTTTTTTTGAAATAACAGTTTTTGAAGTTGTTTTTTGGGCAGAAGTTTTGCTTTTTTTTGCCTGGGCAAAGCAGATAACAGGAAGTAAAAGAAGAAGCAGGAAATATTTTTTCATAGGTAATTTTTTTGAGCTCACTATCCTTAATTTTTTGAAATGCAATTTAAAAATCTTTATCCGGTTTATGAACCAGCGTAAAAATAATTAACAACTTGCTACAATTCTCCATTCTTAATAGCATTTATAAACAACGCAGTATCATCAGAAATATTTGCTGAACCAGTTATTGCTTTTATAAAAGCACTACCTATTATGGCGCCGGCTGCATATTTACAGGCAGTATCAAATGTGTGTTTATCTTTTATGCCGAAACCAATAAGGATGGGATTCTTTAATTTCATTCCTTCTAATCTTTTAAAATAAGCTTCCTGGTCATCAAAAGAATTATTGTTGCCAGTGGTAGCCGATGAGGAAACGGCATATAAAAAACCGCTGCTTAATTTATCTGCTTTTACAATCCGCTCTTCACTTGTCTGTGGACTTATTAAAAAAATAAAATGCAGGTTATATTTTAGAAACACTGCTTTATAAACCGTTTCATATTCATGCATTGGAAGATCCGGCAGAATAATTCCTGAAACACCAGCAGAGGATGCTTCTGCACAAAAAGCCTCAATTCCGAATTGTAATACCGGGTTTAAATATCCCATCAGCATTACAGGAATGGAGCTATTTTCTTTAAGATGATTTAATTGCAGAAACAGCAATTTTATTGTCATACCATTTTGCAGCGCCTGCATGTTACTGTGCTGAATTATGGGGCCATCTGCAATAGGATCACTATAAGGAATACCTACCTCAATAATATCTGCGCCATGTTGCTGCAGGGCAGGAATTACGTTGTACAGACTATCTATCTCCGGGTAACCAGCAGTACAATAAATATTGAGAATATTATTTTTTTTCCGGTTGAAGAGTTCATCAAGCTTGTTCATAAAATATCAGGCGTTTTATAAATAATTCATGTAAGTCGCCAGGTCCTTATCGCCCCTGCCGCTAAGACAGATAACCACGTTATCATTCTTTTTAAATTTAATATCTTTTAAAACTGCAAGGGCATGAGCAGTTTCAAGCGCCGGGATAATGCCTTCTTTTTTGGCAAGATGAAATGCTGCCTGTAAAGCTTCGTCATCTGTTGCACTTAAAAAAAGCGCCCTTTTACTGCTGTATAAATTTGCATGCAAAGGCCCGATCCCGGGATAATCAAGGCCGGCTGAAATGCTGTGTGGCTCTACCACCTGGCCATCTGCGGTTTGCATTAATAAACTTTTACTGCCATGCAGAATTCCCATGGTGCCCAACTGTGTAGTTGCTGCAGTTTTGCCGCTATCTATGCCGCAACCTGCGGCTTCTACGGCAACAAGTTTTACTTTTTTATCTTTTATAAAATGATAAAAAGCTCCCGCTGCATTACTGCCGCCGCCCACGCAGGCAATTACATGCGAAGGCAGGCTTTTACCGGTTGCTTTTAATAATTGCTTTTTTATTTCTTTGCTGATGACACTTTGAAACCTGGCCACCATATCAGGATAAGGATGCGGCCCCACAACACTACCAATAATATAATGGGTATCATCGGGATGATTTATCCAATCCCGGATAGCTTCGTTAGTAGCGTCTTTTAAAGTTTTACTTCCGCTGGTTGCGGGCACTACTGTTGCACCCAGCATTTTCATACGGGCTACATTTGGCGCCTGCCGTTCAATATCTTTTTCGCCCATGAATACAATACATTCCAGTCCTTTTAATGCACATACTGTAGCCGTGGCTACGCCATGCTGACCGGCACCGGTTTCTGCAATGATTCTTTTTTTACCAAGATGCTCTGCAATTAAAATTTGCCCGATGGTATTATTTATTTTATGGGCACCGGTATGGCAGAGGTCTTCCCTTTTGAGAAAGATGTTTGCACCAAACTCCCGGCTTAAATTTTCTGCAAGATAGAGCGGTGTGGGCCGGCCGACATAATCTTTCAGTAACTGATTGAAGGCAGCCTTAAATTTCTTTGATGAAATTATTTTCAGGTAATTTTTTTTCAGTTCTTCCACGTTTGGGTGCAGCATTTCGGGGATAAATGCGCCGCCAAAATCGCCATAGTATCCATGCTTATCGGGGTTTTGTAAGTTCATTATTTCAGGAAGTTTAAAAGTTCAATGTTCAAAAGTTTAAGGTTGAAAACGCTGGAATTTTTTTGTACACTTTGAATATTTGTTGCCTGCTGCGATACTGCTGAATGGCTGCCGGATAGAAGCGAAAAGCAAACGCAGTGCAGCTTGCAGCGGATAGCCGGAGCACCTGTTGTTTATTGTATGCGGCTGATAGCCCCAAAATAATTTAATGTACCAACTACTTTACACCAAGCTTAAACTGCAACACCAGGGCCATATCTTTTACGCCAGGTTCTTTTTCAAAACGGCTGTTTATATCAACGCCGTAAAAGTCAGGATGTTTAAATGCTTTTACCGCCGGGCCGTCTGTAGGAAAAATACCACCACTTAAAAAGAAGGGCTTTTCAATTTTACTGTCTGCAATTTTTTGCCAGTCAAATTTTTGACCGCTGCCGCCAAATGTGCCTTTGGCTGAAGCGTCGAACAAATAATAATCGCACACTTCATCGTAATCTGCCACCATATAATCAATAGATTTTTCACTGGCATCATCAATACGAAAAGCTTTTATCACTTCTATTTCGCCAGAAACCTGCTCGCATAAATGCGGAGATTCATCACCATGAAGCTGGACAATATCCAAGCCGTGGGCTTCTACTGTTTTCATTATTTCATCGTAATCTGCGTTTACAAATACGCCTACCGTTTTTATATCCAGGTCTGCATTTTTAATTTCACTTTTGCCGATTTTATTGCCGACGTAGCGGGGCGATTGCTTATAAAAGATCAGGCCTGCAAAGTCAATATCCAGCCCATCCAACTGTTGTAATTGCTTCAATGTGGTAATGCCACATACTTTAATATTCATAAATTATTTTATTTTACCTGTGTTACAAATTCTTTAAATGCGCTGCCGGGGTGCGGTTGTTTCATAAAAGTTTCGCCGATGAGAAATCCTTTGTACCCTGCATCCCTGAAGCGTTTGATGGTTTCGGGATCATTTATACCGCTTTCTGCTATTTTTATTTTTTCTGCCGGAATTAAAGCGCTCAGTTGTAAGGAACGCTTTATATCAACTTCAAAAGTTTTTAAATTCCGGTTGTTGATGCCTACCATATCTATGTCATCACAAATATGCTGCAATTCGCTTTCATCATGTAGTTCCAGTAAAATTTCTAAGCCAGTCTGTTTTGCATATGCTGCCAATTCCTTCACCTCTTCAGCCGACAAACAGGCGGCTATCAACAATACAACATCTGCCCCCATTGCCTTTGCGGCTAATATTTGATAACGGTCAATAATAAAATCCTTACGCAGAATTGGAATATTATTTACCCTTGCTGCGACTAAATCCTCGGTATTACCGCCAAAAAAATGTGCATCCGTTAATACCGATAATCCGCTGGCACCGAAAGACGTATACTCTTTTGTTACCTGCAGCACATCCGCATGTTGATTAATGAACCCTTTGGACGGTGACTTTCTTTTAAACTCTGCAATAATACCTGTTGAATCTTCTTTTAATAAATTTTGTTTAAGAGATAAAGCTGTTCTTTTAAAATATATACTTTCCATTAATTCTTCTTCGGGCACAAGCAATTTCCTCACTTCTACCTCTTCTCTTTTATACGCAATTATTTTATCAAGAATATCCATACTAGGCAATTAAGGAATTTAGAGATTGGTGAGCTTTTCCACCTTCCAGGCTTTCTACAACCAATTGGTAACAGGTTTCATAATCTGCATACTTGCCGGTGCAATGCAGCGCCATAGCAGCATTGGCAAGTACTACTGCATTTTGTGCCCAGCTTCCCTCTCCCTTTATGATTTTTAAAAATATACGGGCTGCTTCTTCGGGAGAATTACCGCCATAAATATCTGCGGGGGTTACGGTTCGTTTTCCGAGGGCTTCTGCCGTCATTACTTTTTCTCCTTTATTGGTTATAATTTTTGTATCGCCTGTTAAAGATATTTCATCATATCCATCCAGGCTGTGAATTATTGTAAATGCTGTGTCGCCGTGCTGCAACATGTAGTTATATAATCTTGCCATCTCCAGGTTGTATACCCCTACTAATTGATACGCCGGCGAAGCAGGATTTACCATAGGCCCCAGCATATTAAAAAATGTACGAACGCCTAAATTTTTTCTTATACTGCTTACCGCTTTTAATGCCGGGTGAAATAATGGCGCATGCAAAAAACAAATATTTGATTTTTCTAATTCTTTATTTAGTATGCTGCTGTCTGTTTTAAACCGGTAGCCTAATTGCTCCATTACATTAGATGAGCCGCTGATAGAAGAAGAGCCGTAATTACCATGCTTGGCAACTTTGTTGCCAGTACCTGCAACAATAAAACAACTGAGGGTAGAAATATTAAAAGTGTTTTTTCCATCGCCGCCCGTACCCACAATATCCAGCACATCATGGCTGCTTACGTCTACCGGTAGTGCCAGTTGCAGCAGGGCATCTTTAAAACCAAGCAACTCATCAATGGTAATACTCCGCATAAGGTACACCGTTATGAAGGAAGAGATCTCTGCTTCATTGTAAACCCCGTTGGAAATATTTACCAGTACTTCCTTTGCCTTTTGGCGGGTCAAGGTTTTATACTCGAATAAATAATTTAAAATCTTTTTCATATCCTGTCCCTCAAGGGAACTCAGTTTTAAAGTTTGTTATTTTTTGTACTGGTTTTAGACCCCTAACCAATTGCGCATTATCTTTTCCCCACACGGTGTCAATACACTTTCTGGATGAAACTGCACGCCCTGCACATCATAGGTTTTATGCTGTAAAGCCATGATATAATTGTTTTCATCTACGGCAGTGATTTCTAATTCCCCCGGCAAAGTTTTATCATCAATGATCCAGCTATGGTATCTTCCCACTTCTATTTCATCGCCTAACCCTTTTAAAAGTTTTGAATTTTTATTCAGTATTTTAACCGGAGTTGCTACACCATGATAAACGGTATCTAAGTTGATTAAGCTGCCGCCAAAAGCCTCCCCAATTGCCTGCACGCCCAAACATACACCCAATATAGATTTAGTAGCGGCATATTCTTTTATCAATGGCAATAATGAACCCGCCTCAGAGGGCACTCCGGGCCCGGGTGATAAAATAATTTTATCATATTGCTTTACATTTTCCAGTGCAATTTCATCATTGCGAAAAACATCAACTTTAATGTGCAGAATTTTTTCTACCAACTGAACCAGGTTGTAAGTGAATGAATCGTAATTATCAAAAACTAATATTTTTGTCACTTTGCTTATTTTAGTTGGTGATGGTTTGTGCCATTTCAATAGCTTTTTTTAAAGCCCCCAGTTTATTGTTCACTTCCTGCAATTCACTTTCGGGTTTGCTTGCAGCAACTATGCCTGCGCCTGCCTGGTAAATAAGCGTATTGCTCTTACTGAGAAAAGTGCGGATCATAATAGCATGGTTGCAGCTGCCATCAAACCCAATAAAACCAATAGTGCCGCCATAAAAACTACGGGCTGTTTTTTCGTTTGCATCAATGATCTGCATTGCCTTATACTTAGGAGCGCCACTTAAAGTACCCGCCGGAAAAGTGCTGCCCAATATTTTAAAAGGATTTTTTTCTTCATCAATATTTCCCTGCACTTCGCTTACCAGGTGGATGACATGGGAATAAAAATTTACTTTTTTAAATTGTGTGACGACTACATTACTGCATACCCTGCTCAGGTCATTCCGGGCCAGGTCGACCAGCATTACGTGTTCTGCATTTTCCTTTTTATCGTTCTCCAGTTCTACCGCAAGAGACTTGTCCGTTTCATCATCACCACTTCGTTTAAACGTACCCGCTATTGGGTGCACAATGGCTTTACCATTCTGAATGATCACCTGGCTTTCAGGAGATGACCCGGTTAATTTATAATCTCCATAATCAAAATAAAAAAGATAAGGGCTGGGGTTTACACTTCGTAAAGCCCGGTACACATTAAACTCATCACCACTGAACTGTTGCTGAAACTGACGGCTCAACACAATCTGAAAAACATCACCCCTATGGCAGGCATCAATACCGGTTTGCACCATTCTTCTATATCCCTCATCTGTAATGTTTGCACTTTCTTCTCCCTTTAAACTGAAAGGAAATACTGGCACATCTTTGCCTCTTATGCTATTTTCTACATCTTCTATTTTACTTTCTACTCCGGTAAAATGGTTTTCGCAGATATACAATTCATCTTTAAAATGATTGATAACAATTACATACTGGTAAAGCCTGTACCGCATAAGCGGGATAATATTTTCGGCCCCACTTGTTTGCTTAGCTTCATCAAACTTAATATTTTCAAAAAAAGGAATAGCGTCATAAGAAGTATAACCAAACATGCCCTGTGCGATATTAACTGGCTTTATTGCAGGTTCCTTAATTTCAAAGCGATCCATAAACTGCTGCATGGCCTCTGCCAGGGTATGGTCAGTACTAAGATTCATCTTCTCCGGCTGCTGGCCGGGAAGTTTAAATTCCATTGAAGTTTTATTGGTTATTTCTATACCGGCAATTGCATTAATTCCGATGATAGAAAAACTGTTTTCACTTACATGAAAATCGCTACTTTCCAGTAAAATGGTATCCCGGAACCTGTCCCGAAGACGTAGGTAAATACCCACCGGCGTATAAATATCCGCCAGTATTTTTTTATAAGAAGTGCTAAATAAAATCTTCTTCATTTTTTATAATTAAAAAGCCCCAACAGTGTGTCGGGGCTTTTATATTTTTATAATATACAATACAGCAACGGCACAATCAAAAATTGATATGCCAGCACCATGTTTTATTATTTAAATTTGTATTGATCATTTGAAATGCAAATATGAAGGAGATTATTGAGAATAAAAAAAAAATTATACATTCATAAATATTGGCAAGTATGCTTATACAACAAAAGGAGAATGGCAATAAAGGAAAATTCTTTATTGAAAAAGATGGGGAAGAACTGGCTGAAATGACTTACACCCTGGCTGCGCCGGATATAATGACCATTGACCATACAGAAGTGAGTGATGACCTTAGAGGAAAAAAAATTGGTTACCAACTTGTACAGCGGGGAGCAGATTATGCCCGGGAAAAACACTTTAAAATAATCCCGCTTTGCCTGTTTGCAAGTGCCTTGTTTAAGAAAAAACCGGCGGAGTTTGCTGATGTTTTAAAAACCTAAATTTGTGGTATGATCGTAACAATATTTGGCGGCACCGGCATGGTAGGCCAACACCTGGTAAAGCAGGCCCTCAACAAGGAATATATTGTAAAAGCCTTTGGCAGAAATGTTTTTACAGCGGGCTTTGCCGAAAATAAAAACCTGCATTTAACACCCGGCGCTCTCTTTGATGCAAAGCAGGTATTTGATGCCGTTAGTGGCAGTGATGCAGTGCTGTCGGCACTCGGTGGGGCTTTTGATGGCACCGATAAAACCCGTAGCCTGGGTATGAAGAACATAGTAGCCCAGATGGAAAAAGCAGCCGTTAAAAGAATTATAGCTGTTGGCGGTATGGGCAGCCTGGATAACGAGGAAGAAGAGCCGATAATGGATACGCCCAATTATCCAAAACAATTTCTTGCGGTAAGCAAAGAACATTATAAAGCTTACGAATATTTAAAAGGCTCATCCCTGGACTGGACCATGCTGTGCCCGCCGGATATTATTAATGCCGAGGCCACAGGCCTGTATCATACCGCAGCTAATCATTTGCCTGTACCAAACATGTATAAAATAAATGCCGGCGACCTGGCCATGTGTATGCTGAATGAAATAACTAAAAATGAATACCTGCATCAGCGGGTAGGAATTTCCAATTAAGGTTTTATTTGGTTACCGGCAGAAAGCCTTTACTCAACATCGTTCTGTCACTTGCCGATCTTATTGGCATCCCGATGTTACATTTGAATCGGGACTTGTACGCCAGTGCTTCCATCATCTTTAATGTTAGCGGCTGAATCACCTATAAACTGAAGGAATGCTATCTCATCTTTTAAGACCTCATTAACTATAAATGCTGGTATTTAAAGCATCTTTGCGTAAACATATTTAATTGAAAACATTTGTACTCCTGGCTTTTATTTTTTCGTTCTCTGCTGCAAAGGCACAAAAGATCGAAAGCATTTATGTAAACCTCTATACCGACAGTTTAAAAAAGGGAACATACAATTATATTAATATTGACGGGCTTTTGGCAGATGGAAGGTATCAGCCGCTTGACAGCACCCAGCTTACGTTTAGCAGCAACTACGGAAAATTTTATGGCAACAGTCTGTGGGTAGATCGTGACTTTAAAGAAGAAAAAATTGCTATTAAAGTAGTGATGAAAAACAACAAATCCCTGAGCAAAGATTTTGTGATGTACATTAAAAAGAAAGAAGATAATGAACATCTTAAAACCAACGAAGAAATTTTACAGGAAATAAGGAGTGGGTCAGGGAAAAGGAAGAAGAATTGAGAAGAAGTTTTTACTACCGATACCATGATCAAGACAATAGCATTCACAATTGTTTTTTAGAAAAGGACAATTCACCTTTTAACTTCTGGTTAAACAAAATTCTTTGACCCCGCCTCGGCTGCACATTGGATTATTACCTAGAGATATTTTGCAATTGCCCCTCCCTTTTATATTCCTTTAATTTTGCTTACACAACACCTGGCTGGCGCAGACCTGCATAAATATTAAAAATCCCATCTTTAAAAAAGACAGGATTTCTGTTTAACGATAGCGTTTTCAGTTTTCATGCCGGTTGATTTTTATTGTAAGAACCAACCGGCGTAGATAAACTTAACCCGGAAAATTATGTATGCAGGTTATTTAAAGAAGATAATAATCCAAACGCTTTCAGTAGCCAAATAACTAAAACTATCACCACAACAATGTTAAGAATACTTTTGATTTTACGGTCCATCGGCAGGTAGGTATTTACCAGCCATAGTAAGACACCCACGACAATTAATACGATAAGAATAGTAAGTAAAGGCATAAAAATGATTTTTAGTTTCCGACCAAGATATGCTATTTAAGTTTACTGGCTATTACTCCCCCTTTAATTATAATATAGTTTATAATAATTGCCAACCAGTTCAATTAAAAAGTATCACAATCCCCCTAACCTTTCGCCATCTACCGCCAAATTAATTCCATTAATATACCCTGCTGCAGGCGAAAATTTTTCAGCCAATTTATATTAACTTCAATTTCTTTTGAATTATGCGGCAATCTTTCTTTTTTATATTTGTTTTATTTAATTGCATTGTTTCTTGTAAAGCCCAACCTTATACAAGAATCATTACATTAATAAAAGCTGTTGATGATAAAGGGCAAGCTCGAGGAATAGAAGATACTGTTTCAATTGAATATTTAAATGCAAGCGGAAACACCAATAAGAAAGTAACCACACGACGATCAGAAAGTCGGTGTATGATTAAGACTACTTTTTATGATTTTAACAACAAATTAATAAGCCAAATAACTGATTATGGTAATGACCTCATTGTGCACACTGATAATAAGAGAGATTCAAATGGCTTTATCATAGAAAGTAAGACATATGACTCAAAGGCATCCGATACTAGTTGGTATGATTTTATTAATTACTACAATGCAACTTCAAATATTTTGCTATCGACAATGATCGATAGAGAAAATAATTTATCAGTTGCTAGATATCGGCTGAAGTATGATTTGAATAAGAATATTCTAGAAGACACAGAATTAGATACCTTAGGAAATGAGATTACCAAGAGCTTATATGAATATACGAAGTCAGGAAAATTGTTGAAGCAAACTTATTATGAAAAGGCAGAATTAAAATCCAGCACTCAATATACTTACACAGGAGACATTAAAGTAGAAGCAATTCAATCTGATGCTTCTGGGCTTAAATTGGCAAAAGTTAGATTCGTTTATAAATAATTTACCGGTTACTTTCAATATACAGCCGCAATTAATCACAGCTAACATTTGTATTTATATACTTACACGAACCTTCGCCTGTTTTTTTTAAAATAAATCTTGTTTTTTTTTATATGTAGTAGTGCATCAATCCATCTACCAATTCACGTAAAAAAATAATATTAGTTTTTTATACCCAATGCGCTTGTTGTCTGCAGACCCGTATTATAATCCCCCTAACCTTCCACCATCTACCGGCAAATTAATTCCATTAATATACCCTGCTGCAGGCGAACATAAAAAAGCCACTGCCGCTCCAAATTCTTCGGGCTCTCCCAGCCTTCCGGTTGGTATTAAAGCCAGTGTTCTTTGTAATATTTCTTCTTTGCTGATTGATGCATTATCAGCCTGCTTGCTGAACAAATAATCTAAGCGATCTGTATTGGTGTAACCTGGCAATACGTTATTCACTGTTATGCCATAACTGCCAATTTCATTAGCCAAAGTCTTGGCCCAATTTGCAACAGCAGCCCTTATTGTATTAGATATGCCAAGGCCATTGATGGGTTGTTTTACAGAAGTGGAAACAATATTAATGATACGCCCATAGCCGGCAGTTTTCATCCCCGGCACGATGGCCTGCGCCAGCAAATGGCTTATTATTAAATGCGATTGAAAGGCAGTCTCCAGCTCTGCCGCAGCAGTGTCTAACAAAGGGCCTGCAGCGGGCCCGCCCGAATTATTTACCAAAATATGTATGATATTTCCGGCGCTTAAAAACTGGTTTACTTTCTCTAATAATTCAACTGGTTTTGAAGTATCGGCAACAATATAGCTATGCTGTTGCTCCAGACTTTTATCAAGCCCTGCCACTATCTTTTTAAGGTTAGTCTCATTTCTTGCCAGTACAATTACACTGGCACCCAGCAAAGCAAGCTCTTTGGCAACCGCAGCACCAAGGCCTTGTGAGCCACCACAAACCAAAGCATTTTTATTGGCTAAATTTAAATTCATGATCCATGTTTTTTGAAACATACAATTACTCCCCTTAAAAAAGATTACAAAGCTTTGTAATCTTCCCTGGCCGGGCTAAACACATCCATTAATTTGCAGTCGGTGATGGCGAGGCCACTGTGAGGCACATTAGACGGAATAACAATGATAGTTCCTTCTTCAAAAACAATTGGCTCACCTGCCAACGTTAATTGAAAAGTTCCTTCCAGCACATGACTCACCTGTTCATTGGGATGTGAATGTTCTTTCAAAACAGCGCCCGCCTTCACTTCCAGGTAGGCCAGCGTCATATTTTGCGTATGTACAAACCGGGCAGGATAACCCGGTACAATTTCTTTTGGGGTGATTGTGGAAAGATCTATTTTAGGCATAAGGACAATTTAGATGATTATATTTTAAACAAAGTTAGTTAAGTAAGTTTTTGCAACAATATATGCCGTAACACTTTCCAGTACTATGTTGCGATTATTCATCTTTTACTACCGGATCACCCGGAATAAAACACCTGGTGATAAAATTATTTCATAATTTAAATAATTAAATCTTCCACATGATGAAAATATTAAAACTAATGGTGCTGCTGATGATGATAACATTTTTACTTATCAGCAGGTCTTATGCTCAAAAATTTTATACCCCCATCAAAACAGTATTAAAAAAACAAAGTAATTCCTGGCAATTTATAAGAAATGGTTCTCCCTATTTTGTAAAAGGTGCCGGTGGCAGCGGCCATTTAAAAGAACTGGTTGCATGCGGCGGAAATTCTATCCGTACCTGGGGTAGCGAAGATGGAATACAGGTGCTTGACTCAGCAGAAAAATATGGCTTAACGGTATTGATGGGGCTGGAAGTAACAGCCGAAAGACATGGCTTTAATTACGATGATAGTGCGGCGGTTAAAAGACAGTTGAACCAGATGAAGGCTGCGGTGCTTAAATTAAAAGATCATCCTGCATTGCTTGCCTGGGGCATCGGCAATGAATTAAACCTTGATTATAAAAATCCAAAAGTGTGGAATGCAGTGAATGATATTGCGGTGATGATACATGAACTTGATCCTAACCACCCGGTTACTACGGTATTGGCCGGCATAAATAAACCAGAAGTTGATCATATAAAAGCAGTGTGTAAGGAGATTGATTTTTTAGGGGTAAATACTTATGGCGGCCTGGCATCTTTACCCAAAGAAATTATTGAAACAGGATGGGATGGCCCTTATATGGTTACAGAATGGGGCCCAACAGGCCATTGGGAATGTTTACAAACACCCTGGAAATCTTCCATTGAAGAAACGAGCAGTGAAAAAGCTGCGGTATATAAAACCAGGTATGAATATGGGATAGAAAAAGACAAGGCAAAATGTTTAGGTTCTTATGTTTTTTTGTGGGGGCAAAAGCAGGAACGTACGCCTACCTGGTATGGATTGTTTACAGAAAATGGAGAAGAATCGGAAGTTATAAATGTGATTCAATATTTATGGACCGGTTCCTGGCCGGCAAATAAAGCGCCGCATATCTATTCATTACAATTAGCTAAACATAAAGCGAATGATAATATTTATTTAAAGCCCGGCGTGGCTCTTCCGGTTTCAGCCGTGGTGACGGATCCGGAAAAGGATAAACTTACTTACAGGTGGGAAATATTAGCCGAGCCGGAAAAGTTAAGCCAGGGTGGTGACCATGAAGAAAAGTCAATACCCATAAAAAATGCTTTTTCAAATAACGGGAACAATGGAACAGTGACGATGCTTACGCCAACAAAAGAAGGCGCCTACCGGGTATTTGTATATGCAACGGATGGTCACAATAATGTTGCTACCGCAAATATTCCTTTTTATATTAAAAAAGATTAGTCCACTTTCAGTCACCGTATTTTTTAATCAGCAATTTTTTATCATGAAAAATATATTCAGAAAAAGTAGTGATCAATTATTATTCATTTTATGTTTCATCGTTCTTTCGTTGTCTGTAAAAGGGAACGATCAGGAAAAAGATTTTTATGAAATAAAGGTCTATAATTTAAAAAGTAATGAACAGGTTATTGCTGTTGATCAATATTTAAAAAATGCTTATTTACCGGCGCTGCATCGTGCCGGCATAAATAAAGTAGGTGTATTTAAGCCAATTGCCAACGACACTGCAGAACTTAAAAGGATATATGTATTTATTCCATTCCATTCAATAAAGGAATGGCAGAAGTTGCCCCAGGAACTAGAAAAAGATAACGCCTACATAGCTGCCTCCAGGGAATTTACAGATGCTCCTGCTGATAAAAAGCCATTTGAGCGCATTGAATCAATTTTACTGGAAGCATTTCCAATGCAGGCTCATTTTGAAATGCCGGGATTAAAAAATCCGGTAACCCAACGGATATATGAACTGAGAAGTTATGAAAGCCCTACCGAACATCTGCATAAAACTAAAGTAAGAATGTTTAATGAGGGAGGCGAAATAGCTTTGTTTAAGAAGTTAGGGTTCAACGCTGTTTTTTATGCAAAGGTTTTATCCGGAAGTAAAATGCCAAACCTTATGTACCTGACCAGCTTTGAAAATATGATAGAACATGATGCTCATTGGAAAGCTTTTGGAAATTCGCCGGAATGGAAAGCTTTAACTGTGATGCCTGAATATGAAAATAATGTTTCAGTTTCCCGCATTGATTCCATTCTCATGCACCCAACTGATTATTCTGATATTTGATTTGGATACCGAGATCAATCCCCGCCATATTGCCAAACTGAATTATGCGTTCGTGTTATTACTTTATCTTGACTTTGTCACCCAAAAACTTTCCCCCTTGCTTTGGCACCATGCTTTTTCGATTTGCCCCTCTTGACTTTTTACAAACAGCATATTTAAATTATTGCCGCAGAAATAGTCATCAGCATTACGGTATAGTAAATGTGGGCTAAAGAAATTTGTGCCTGACAGTTTATACTGAAGAAGGTTATCTTTTACATTAATGACTATGCTCTTTCGCCCCGGACTTACATATTCACCTTCATATATTTTATTTTCATTTTTCCTGTCTCTTATTTGCGGCAAGTGACAAGTGCTGATGCTGTCAATTTCTTTAATAATTTCTTTGGCAAAAGCTGCCAT
>JBDUCK010000420.1:0-2660 GCA_040003485.1 Ferruginibacter sp.
CCGCAATCAGGTCGTCGGACACCTTGATGGCGGCCGCCATTTCGGTTGAGTGTTGCTCGGCGGGCGTGAATGCGCCGCCGACCCAAGGCAAATCGACGAAGGGCAAGGGTGTCTTCGCCAGGTCGCGGATAACAACCGAACCGCCTGGATGGCCGGCATTCCATTTCTCGATGAACTGCGCGGTTAGCTTGCGGGAAACGGAGTAGTCGAAACGCGGGCTGGCTTCTATGGCGAGAAGGGATGTCATGGCTGGTCCTTTTCATTGGTTATTGGAAGAGGCAGCGTCAGGATTGGAGCGCGGCTGCTAGACCTTCACCCCGCTGGCACGAAGGCGCGCAGCGATGGCAGCGATGCCGGCTTCGCCGGCCCGCAGCGCGTCCGGGCTGGTGTGCACGGAGTGGCGACCCACCACGAGGTCGTGCCGATGTGGAACAGCCGATCCGAGGACGAACACCGCATCGCCCTCACGTCCCGCCTGCAAGTCGATCGGGCCGGAGCTAAGTTCGAAGGCGGCGACTTCACCGGTCTGCACGGTTTCGCCTGCTTGCAGAGTCCCGCTGCTGACGGCCAGCCAGGCGACATCGTGTCCTGCCGGCCGCGCATACTGCCAGCGCTCGCCGGCTTTCAGAGTCACCAGGAGATAGGTCATGCCAGCAGGAGAGCGGACCGGGCTTTGCACGCCCGCGTAACTGCCGAGGATGACGCGGACCGGTCCGACCTCCGGTATATGCTCCGCCTCGATGAACTGGCTTTCCGTCGGCGTGTTCTCCAGCGCGGGCGGCAGTGCAACCCAGAGCTGGAAGCCCCGGGTATGCTGGGACTGCGGTGTCATCTCGGTGCCATGCCACACGCCGCCACCGGCGCGCATCCATTCCACACCGCCGTAGCCGATGACGCCCTTGCCCGAGACCGGGTCGTCGAAGCTGGCATGGCCCTCGGTGACCACGGTGATCGTGGCGATGCCGGAGTGCGGGTGCAGGCCGAAACTCGGCGCCGTGCCATGCATGTCGAACAGGTCGAGGAACACGAACGGCTTGAGGCGCTGCCCCAGGTCGGACGGACTAACGAGGCGGGTCACCGGTCCGGTCGGGCGGCCGCGGGTCTTGTGCGCGATCATGCGCGAGGACGCCTCAGTAGAGGCGAGCGTAGCGGTATTCATGTCAATTTCCTCAGTTGTGAGACCCGGCATGCCGGGAGTCGGCCGCAGCCCGTTGGCACAAGCTGCGGATAGGCGCGTTAGCGGTTGGCCCCGGTGTTCAGCGCGCGAGGCGAGCCGACACTTCGTCTCGGCGCAGCCAGAGCACGAGCAGGTTCAGGCTGAGCAGCACGATGGCCGGCAACGGGTTACCGCCAATGACCGCGAGGTGGGTGAGGACGGCAGCGGCCATGGTGCAGGCCAGCAGCGCCGCACCGAAGATCGCAGCCTTCGGGACCAGGATCAGGACCGCACCGGTGATCTCCACCGCGCCCGTCATGTTCCGGAACCACTGGCCGATCCCAACTTGGTCGAAAACCGCCACCATGGATGGATCGCCGGCGAGCTTCGCGGCTCCAGCCGCCAGGAAGGCGGCAGCGATCAGGACCTGGACCGTCCAGCGGAGGACGTTCATCCATTTGGTTGGGGCAAGAACGGGGTTTGCGGTTACTATGTCTGACATGTAAAAGCTCCATCGGTTGGTGGAGCAATACATCGGTGTCCGCCACTCCCGCGGAAACTCGGTATTTTTCGATGCTTCCTATAGGTCTAGCCGATGGTTTGGGTGCTGTCCGCGTTAGCGGTGCGCTTTGCGGTTGCGACCAGACGTGGCATCCGCCTTCCGCGCTCCGCCTGCCTTTCAGGCGGTCTTAGACCGTGCTGGCTTCCGAGCGGCGCTGGCTTTCAGGCGTTCGATCAACCAACGGCCGGCAGGTCCAGGTGGTGCAGCCGTTTGGTAAATTGCAGTCATGGGAAGGATCAGGACCCCCGCCGGCACGTCCTCGATCGGCAGCACGACGAGCCTGCCTTTGGTGATGTCCTCCGCTACCGTGTGCACCGGCATGCCGCCCCAGCCAAGGCCGTTGAGCAGGAACGCGCGCTTGGCAAAGAGGTCGGCCAACCGCCAGGTCAACGGCGACATCACGCCGAACTCGCGCCCTACCGACTTGTCGGACCGGTCGGTCAGGACAAGCTGGACGTGCTTGGCGAGTTCGGACTGTGGGATCGGTTTCGCAACGGAGGCCAAAGGGTGATCCCGTGCGGCGACCATGACGATCTCGATGGCCGTCAGGCGTTCGCTGGTCAGGGAGGGTTCCAGCAACGGCAACGGGCCGACGATGCCAAGGCTGCAACGGCCATCGAGAACCGGCTGGTATGCCGCTCCGATTGCCTCGACGAGGAGCCTCAGCGCCGTTCCGGGGAACAGGCTCTGGAAGTCCTTGGCGGCCTCGGTGAATTCCTCCATCGGGTAGAACACGTCGATGACCACGGATATCTCCGGCTCAAGACCGCCGGCCATGCCCCGGGCGCGGGCCTTCATGACGTCCACGCCCGAGACGACGTTCCGTGCATCTGCAAGCAGGACGCCGCCCGCCGCCGTGAGCTTCGGGTAGCGGCCGGACCGGTCGAACAGGGCGACGCCGATCTGCTGTTCGAGGTTGCTGACCGTCTGGCTGACAACGGA
>JBDUCK010000129.1:0-8892 GCA_040003485.1 Ferruginibacter sp.
AATTTTTAGCTTTTTTTTCCGCAGCCCTTGATTTTTGTTTCTTTTCATCAAGGAAAAGAAAAAGTATAAATAATTTAATTGTTTTAAAACTAACTCACTTGATATACATTGGGCAAGATTTGATTGCAAGTATATACTAAAGCCATTTACATGAAGCATTTTAAATTTTACAGTAAGAACGATATTCTGTCTCTAACAAAAGTGCGCCGCTTTGAAACAAAACTGGGAGAGAGAATTCAATATTTAAAGCAGGAGGGGGAATGGCCCGAAGTATTGCAGCAAACTGCCGCAAAATATGTGCTGGTGGGCATTCCGGAAGATATCGGCGTAAAAGCAAATTATGGTACCGGTGGTGCAGATACTGCCTGGTACCCGTTCCTTAATTCTTTTTTAAATACACAAAGCAATGATTTTTTAACCGGCGAAGATATTTTACTCTTAGGCCATTTTGATTTTGGTGATTTAAAATACCTGGTAGAAAATAATGCATATAACCAGGATGAGCTGATAGATGCTTACCGCCACGCTGTAAACACAATTGATGAAGAAGTAGAAAACATGATGAAGACTATTGCCTCCTTCAAAAAAATACCTGTAGTGATTGGTGGTGGCCACAATAACGCTTACCCGATAATTAAAGGTGTTTCCAAAGGGTTGTATAAAGCAGAGGCGCTTCCGCTGGCGCAGATCAACTGTATAAATCTTGATGCGCATACAGATTACAGAACCATAGAAGGCAGGCATAGCGGTAATAGTTTCCGGTATGCAGAAGCCGATGGTTACCTGGGTAAGTATTGCATTATTGGCCTGCACGAAAATTATATTCAGCAAAACGTATTAACAGATATTCATGAAAACCCGTTCATACAATACAGTACTTACGAAGATATTTTTATCCACGAAAAAAAGAATTTTATACAAGCCATAGCGCATGCAACGGGCTTTACAGAAGATACCTATACCGGCATAGAACTGGACCTGGATTGCATACAGGATACGCTTTGCAGTGCACATACCCCCACAGGTATATCCCCACTGCACGCCAGGCAATACATAAATTTTACGGCTACAGATGCCAAGGTTGCATACCTGCATATTACTGAAGGGGCATGCCAGCTTGCCGATGGAACCAGGGATGATATTACAGGTAAGCTTATCAGTTATCTCGTCAGCGATTTTATAAAAGCAAACACGGCGGATTAAAAAATAATATTGCATAAAAAAATGCCATCTAAAAAAAGATGGCATTTTTTATTTACATATCAACTGATTATTCTGCAGAAAGGTATTGCGCATAAGCATAACCTTCTTCCCCATCATCGGTACGCACCAACCACCATTGGTCATTGCTTTTGCTTACCAGGGTAATAGTTTCCCCATGTGCAGCTTTACCAACAATAGGCTGATCTGTACCCGGACCTTTGCGTATATTAAGGTTGGTGCTCTCGGTAACTACTTTTACTTTAGTAACGGCAGCATCCATTGCTACATTAATGTTTAGTATTAAATCACCACCGGTAAAATTTGGATCTATCTCTCCGTACTTAGTCCATAACTCATCCTTTACAGCCCCGGAAGGTGCTGTGCCATCAATGTATAACACCCCATCCTGTTCTCTTACCTGCAGCTCAGTTACACCAGCAGAAGTAGCAGCGTCAGTTAATGCGGAATATTTATCTTGTAATGTCATAATTTGGTTCCTCCAGTTTTTATTTTACAGTTAATTTATTTTCAATTTTTTTGGGATGCAGTCCGTTTAATGCCATCATTAACTTACTTAAAGAGGCTTTTGCAATGCTGCCATTTAATGTTATTATTCCATCAGCAACTGATGCTGTTACGGTCGGAAAATCTTTGGTGGCATTCCTTACAGAGGCCATCAAAGGATCGTCTGCAGCAATAACGACTGGTGCAGGCGGTGGCGTAGGTACAGCAACCGTGGTATTATTTACCACAGATTTTACATCTTTTACTGCGCCGGCTTTAGCAGCACTTGAAGACTTTGCAGTTTCATCTTTTACTTCACCGCTCAAAGTGGCAACGCCATCATTTACCATAACCAACACGCCTGAAGTTGATGGATCTTCTTTGAGGCTTTTTTCAATTGCCGTTTTAATATCAGCATCCTTTGGCTTACAACCTGTAAAACTTACCGCCGCAATTAAAACCAGTGCAGGTAATACTTTTAAAATTTTCATATATTTATTTTTAGGTGACTCAATAATTTTTATAAATCAAATATAATGCTACAATATCAATATAATTAATATTTTTATTTGGCTATATTGTTGATGCTATATGCTTTTAAAATTGTAAAAAATATTTTTATGGGATTTGAACAATACCACGAACCTGCGCAGGAACTAAGCCAGAAAACAAGGACTTTTGCAAGAATGATTGTGTCTTTAACAGAAGAAGCAGAAGCCATTAACTGGTATGAACAGCGCATAAGCGTTGAAAAAGATAAGGCTGCAAAGGCTATCATGGAAAATGCACAGAAAGAAGAGTTCAAACATTTTGGGATGGACCTTGAATTCTTATTGCGCCAAAAACCAGACTGGCAGAAAACCTTGAAAGGCATTCTTTTTAAAGCAGGTGATATTGTAAAAAATGGGGAAAAGGCAGAGGATGCAGTGGATTAATAGGTAATTTTTTTCAAAGAGTATTATCGATACTTTTCCTGGCAATGGGGGCAGTAGTACGTTTTACGTTTTGTTTTCCCGGTAATTTCTTTTTTAATTGCTGAGGTATCCCTGGGACATTCCTTTCTTTCATACACCTCCCAATGCTGCCCAAAAGTTCCGGCTTTTTTTTCCTGTAAAAATTGCTTACCATACTTTTTTGTTTCTTTCAGCAAAATCGTGAGTACTGCTGATGGTACATTTTTTATAAGCGTCAGCGGATGCAGCTTGCTGCGAAACAATATTTCATTCCTGATTATATTTCCTACGCCCGTAAATACTTCCTGGTTCAATAAGATATCCCCGATCATTTCATCACCATGTGATTTCAGCAATTTACGCACATGTTTACTATCATAAATTTTACTCATTATATCGGTACGCCAATCATATATTTCGTCCAGCGGCTGTGCTAATTTCTGCGCTTTTACTACATAAAAATTTAATTCGTCTTTGCCAAAGTGCAGGTAAAAACTTGCATTTACTTTTTTTCTTTTATTGATCAAAACCGAGCCGAACAACATAAGATGTATACGAACAGTTCCGGTTGCAAAACGCAGCAGCAGGTGCTTTCCCCAAGTTTTTATTTCGAGTAATTTTTTGTTTTTTAACCAGGCTGTAGGCATGTCGGTATACCCACCGGCAGCAGTTACTTTTTTACCTGTGTAGGGAGAAAGTTTTTCCCTTAAATAAATTAACGAGGGGCCTTCGGGCATGTTTTATTTTTGAATATAAAAATATCATGCCATTGTTTAAATATTTTTATTCGATTACTTCAAATAAAAGAAACTGGCTTTTCTCCAGAACATTGAAATTATTATCTGCCACAAATAATAAAGTTTTGTGGCCGTTAGGTAATACCGGCCCAAAGGTTACGCCCTCAATATTATCTATATAAATGCCAAGGTTGTCCATATTCAACAGCAATTTCTTAGATGCCGGTACAAAGCTGCTGTTTGTTTTTAATGAACTAATATTTTTAATATCACTGGCCATATTTAAATCTGCAATAAAAACCTTTATAGTACACGCCAGTCTGCCGGAGGAGAAAGATCTTTCTACTACCAGCAATTTATTATTGCCAATCGAAAGAATATCGGGGATACCATTAATTTTAAAGTCGTTTACAGGATTGGCAGGGTACGCTACCGGGTCTAACTTATAAGCAAACTGTTTTGTATTTTGCCTGCCAGCCACATCAAACTTAAAAATTCTTATAAAAGCATTGTCATCTGTAACTTGTGCCCGTGGCCCATCTTCATACAAAGGTTCTTCTACGTTTACATAAAGTGTTTTATAATTATCAGCAAAACACAACCCTTCCAATACACCGTTTTGCCTTGGCCCATTTTCTGTGGCCTGCATAAGAATATTTTCCGGAAGAGCAAAAGTGTCTATATATTTTCCAGTTATTGTCACTATAGTAAGTGCCGGGTTTTCTAGTATGGTTTCTTTTATTTTCACTATTCTTTCGCCTTCGCTGCTCCATACCAGTTGCTTTGTTACGGCATTATAGCGTATATCTTCCGGGTCAGGTGTATGATAAGGTTCCTGCTTATTATTAGGGTACACATTACCGCCTGGTTGCAACATATTTTGCACACTGGTAAATTGTATGGTATCTATTCCTTTTTGCGTGAAAGAAATTTGTGCGGTGTAAAAACGTGCAGGATTAATGGAGCTTCTGTCATCAGATACCAGGTAATATTGGTTATTTGCCGCATCATAGTCAATACCTGACAGACCGCCCACCGTAGTATTTTTATAAATAAAATTATATGGAATAATGTATTGCCCTAAAAATTTTATGCCGGTAATACAAGGAGCTGCCGGCACAAGCACAGCTTTTTTTGTGCTGCTGCAGGATACTATGCTGCACAAGGCAAAGAATAAAAATAACTTTTTTAAAACAACCATAAAAGTTTAATAATAATTGTAAAGAAAGTAAAGTAATTATAAATTATTCGTCAAATGGCTCATGGGTAAAATTAAATCTCAATTTAATATTTTTTTCAGCATTGTTTAGCTAACTCCCGTAATTTTAATTTATGAAAAATACGCTCTTTATTGTTGCAGCAATTTTATTAACTTCTGTAAGCTATGGTCAAACAAAAATCAGTGTCGATTCTGCTGCAAAACATATTGGTGAAAAAGTGGTGATCTGCTCAAAAGTGTATGGTATAAAATTAATAGAATCATCAAAAATGACTTTTATTGACCTGGGTGCAAAATACCCCAACAGTAAATTAACCGTCGTTATACCTGGGAAAAACAGGGCTAATTTTAAACAACTACCTGAAACTATCTATGCCGGGAAAAATATCTGCGTCACCGGCACTATTATTTCTTTTAAGGGAAAACCAGAAATTGAAGTATCAAGTGCTGATGCCATTACAATAGAATAGACGGAGGGCAAAATATAGCTGGCCGATATTTATATCTTTTTACTGTTATACAAATAAGGAATAATAAAAGAGGCAAATACCCCGTAAATAATAATTACACCCAGTAATAATTGCCTGAATTCCGCAGATAATAAAGGGTTTGGACTCCTTTGTACATTAAAAGAACCGTACACTGCTAATAAGGTAAGCACAACAAAAACTACTATATAAATAACAGTTCCTTTTTTAAAGTAATGATGAAAAAGGTAAAAGAAAAGCCCTGCTACTGTCATCAATAAAATGGAAACAAAAATAATTGTTGATACATTAATTATTTCTGAAAGCGAAAAGCCTGTAGAACCTCTGAAATAAAAATTATATACAAGGGTGATCACGGTCGCTGCAATACCTGCAAAAACACCAGCTAATAATGATTTAGAAAATTCTGTAGGTTCATAATCGTGGTTCATAAAAAGTATTTAAACATTTAGAATAAATTAGAAGAGAGTCAAGAATGTAGTTGCAAAAAATATGCCTCCTTTAAATATTAAATATTAGCTGGAATTTCTTTGCTAACACTGCAGGTTTTTAAACTATTTTTTCTTCTGCCCCCTGGTTAATGGCTTACCATATTTTTTCATCATCCTGTCTTTGCGCCTAACTACAAAATTCACTTTGCTGTTCTTAGCAGATTTTGCATGAAATGCGGGGCCAACGTCTTCTTTCTTGGGCAATTTTACCTGTATTTCTTTCATGTACACTTTTGGCATTTCGTCTTCTGTAAGCAGTTCAGAAATTTGCAGGTGTTCAGGTAAAGGCAAAACAGGGATGGTATAATTCATCAACTCCTCAATATTATTTTGGGCCGGTTTTTCTTTTTCAGTAATAAAAGTGATGGCGATTCCCTGTTTGTCAGCACGGCCCGTTCTGCCAATGCGATGCATATAATTTTCTGGTTCGTCCGGCGTATCAAAATTAATAACGTGGGTTACTTCCGCAATGTCAATCCCCCGTGCAACAATATCTGTCGCAATAATAAAGCGGTAAATACCATCTTTAAATTGATTCACAGTATTAAAACGGTGATTCTGTTCTTTATTGCTGTGTATAACACCGGCGGTGCCGTCAAAATCTTTTTCGAGTTGTTCAAATAATTCGTCCGCCAGTTTTTTGGTGGCAGCAAATACCAACAGCTTCGTCATCGTCTTATCTTCGGCAAGCAACAATTGCAGCAGGTTTACCTTGGTATAAAAATTTGGCACTTCATAAGCAAACTGTTTAATATTCTCCAGCGGCGTACCTGTTGGTGCAGCTTCTACCATTACCGGGTTATTAAAATACATCTGCATCAGGTCTTCCACATCGTTAGTAAGCGTGGCTGAAAACAATAAATTTTGTCTTTTTGGCGGCAATAGATCCAGTATATTTTTTAATTGCGTTCTAAAGCCCAGGTTCAGCATTTCATCTACTTCATCTATTATTAATTTTTTTATTGATCTTAATTTAAGAGAACCATTCATAGCTAAATCGTACAACCTCCCAGGCGTAGCTACTAATACATCAACTTTGGTTTCTACCGCTAATTTTTGTGTATTAATATTTACGCCGCCATAAACCCCTACGGCAACTACGTTCATATAAGCCGTAAGTTTTTTTATAGTTTCTACTACCTGCACTACCAGCTCCCGGGTAGGAACCACTATTAAAATCTGTGGAGAGATTTCTTTAGAAAATTTCCATTGCCGCAGGCAAGGCAAAAGATAGGCAATAGTTTTTCCAGTACCTGTCTGGGCTATGCCACATACATCGGCGCCTGACATAGCCACAGAAAATACTTTCCGCTGTATAGTTGTCGGGCTTTGAAAGCCCAGGTCATTTAAAGCATTTATTAAAGGAGTGTTCAGGTTTAATTCAGCAAAGGGCATAATTACTTACATTCATGTACAGTAAAGGTAGCTTAATCATTTTTCTTAATTTTTTGCTTGCGGCTCTGGTTTTTCTCCAAAGGTCGCAATGGATTCCTTTGGAGAGTTCTTCGAACATAGCACCCTTGTCCCCGCTGCCGTGGGCCTCACTTGTGCAACATATCGACACTTAAACTTTTACCGACGATAAAACCTGGCTGCCTACCAATCTATTTTGCCATTCATAAAAAACTCTTTTTCTGTTTATGGTTTCCATCTATCTTTCAGCTTTTAAAAAAATATTATGTTCTATAAAACCGTTATCTGTATCGCCTTAGTGGCAAACGCATCTTACACAAAAGCGCAGACGCTGTATATGCCCCGTGATGTAAAAGCTGCCTATAATAAATTTACCCGTTCTATGGACGGAAAACCCGGCAAAAACTATTGGCAAAATTATGGCCGGTATAATATAACGGTAACGGTTACACCGCCAGATAGAGTTTTTAAAGGCAGCGAAAAAATAACTTACGTCAATAACAGTAACGACACATTAAGAAATCCCATTTTTAAACTCATTTCCAATATTCATAAACCAGGCGCCGTTCGTTTTGGCAGTGCTTCTGCAAATTATTTAACTGCCGGTACTACTATAGAAGAAGTGTATGCCAATGGCCAAAAAGTAACCTTCACTAACCCAGCTTCGCATGTTACGTGGCAATCATTTAAACTAACACAATCCTTGTTACCGCACGATTCGGTACAGCTTACTGTAAATTGGCATGCAGAATTATCTATTGAAAGCGGCAGGGAAGGGATGCTGGATTCTACCACTTATTATTTAGCCTATTTCTATCCCAGGGTTGCAGTATATGATGATATCAACGGTTGGGACCGGATGGAATTTACTGATGCCCAGGAATTTTACAATGATTTTAACGACTACACCTTAACCATAAATGCGCCTAAAAATTATATAGTGTGGAGCACCGGAACTTTGCAAAACAGCAATGAAGTATTGCAGCCGGAGTATGCAGGCAGGCTAAACAGATCTATGAGTTCTGATGAGATTATTAATGTGGCCACAGAAGCAGATATTGCCAAAAAGAATGTGACTGCACAAAACGCTGTTAACTCCTGGAAGTGGACGGCTAATGATATTTCAGATATGGCCGTAGCAATTAGCGATCATTATGTTTGGGATGCAAGCAGTGTAGTGGTAGACGCTAAAACCCAGCGCAGGGCTAGTGTACAATCTGCGTACAAAAACAGCGCTGCCGATTTTCATTACATGGTAGGCTTTGGCCGCCATTCGCTCAGTTGGTTAAGCAATAACTGGCCGGGTGTAGCATATCCTTTTCCTAAAACAACCATTGTTCAAGGGTTTGCCGATATGGAATATCCTATGATGGTAAATGACAGCAGTACACCGGATACCCTTTTCAGCAGGTTTGTGGTAGAGCATGAGATAGCGCATACCTGGTTTCCTTTTTATATGGGTATTAATGAACACCGGTATGGCTTTATGGATGAGGGCTGGGCTACTGCCCTGGAATTATTAATCGGCCGGTCAGATATGGGAATAAATAAAGCTGAAAACTTTTTTAAGCAATTCAGGGTGAATGGCTGGATAAATGATGCCTCTTCTGAGGAGGACCTGCCTATTATAACACCTGGTAATGTTTTAACTGGTGCAGGATTGGGAAACAACGAATATGGTAAAGCGGCGCTTGGTTACCTGGCTGTAAAAGATTTGTTGGGCGATGATCTTTTTAAAAAATGCCTTCTTGCTTTCATGGATCGCTGGCATGGTAAGCATCCAATACCCTGGGATTTCTTTTACAGCTTTAATGATGTATCGGGCAAAAACCTAAACTGGTTCTGGGATAGTTGGTATTTCAGCCATGGCTATATTGACCTGGC
>JBDUCK010000130.1:0-8877 GCA_040003485.1 Ferruginibacter sp.
ACTTCCTCTTCAGTAGTTTCTCCTTCTTTCCAAAAATCAAAAAGCACGGCAAAATCTTCTACCAGCGACACAACCGCATGGTACATATTTACCCAGTACTCATTTACTTTTGTTTCTTTTAAAATGGAAGTGGCACGAATATTATCATCCCAAAAACCGGTAGATAAAGTGAGTTGTTTGTCATTTATTATTTTAGCTTCCCTGTTCTCAACGTCAAAGAAACCTCCTCAGGACCAATACACGGTCTCTCATAGATTTAAGTTGTTCTGTTGTCATGGCGCAAAGTTAATTAATTTGAGGCATGATAATTATCATCAGACCAAATGGGTATATTTTAGAAAAAACTTCTATTAAACTATTGGATCGACATAAAAAAAGTAAACAAATTTTCATGCAATAAATTTTTACCACCCTAATCAATAGCTATGCTGCCACGTTACTCAAAACAAAAAAAGCCGGCAAATTGCCGGCTTTAAAAAAATTAACGCTTTATTGTTTTATAACTTTATTAGTGTAGATCACACCATCAACTGTAGTTAGCAAGAAATAAGTACCCGCTGTAAGACCAGCTAGTGCGTTTACGTTTATTTCTGTACCACTGTTGAAAGTTTTATTATATACCCTGCTTCCTTTTTGATCGAAGAGTTCTACCACAATTTTCTGCGTGGGCAATTGTGCAAGCCTTACATTTATTTCTGAAGTAAATGGATTATTTAATACCGACAGATTTTGTTTAGCATTATTGTATTTAAGCAGCACTACATTACTTAAAGTATTTTTTCCATCTATATCATTTATCCGAAGCCTGTAATAATTCAATGCATTCAGTTTGCTGTCTGAAAACGTATAATTAACAACGGCAGTGCTGGTTCCGACTGCTTTTACCGTACCAATTTTGTTATAAATAACTCCATCGTTAGATTTCTCTATTTCAAAATCCCTGCTGTTTAATTCTGAGCTGGTATTCCACTGTAATAAGCCAGTACTATTTACAAGTGTTGCTTTAAACTCAACTAAACTAACAGGTAATAATACTGTGTTTGTTACTAAAGCAAACCTGCTGAAGCCGGTAAATGCACCCGTAAATGCCACGCCTAAAGTGCCATATGTTACATTTGTAGGTGTTACCAATACAGTGTTTCCGGCTGTTGCTGCAGCAAAAGAAGCAGCCGTTGTTTTTGCAATTTTTAATGTTGCAGGCGTATTACCAGCAAGTTCTGCATTGGTAAAAAACAGTGTTGCATTATAGCCTGCACCGATATTTTGAGATGGTGTTATCAGGAATGTTTTTTGAGACCGTGTACCTGACTGGAAAGACTGCCAGACTGTACCAGCTTCTTCTATTGCGGTAGTTACACAACCAAGGTCAGCAGTAGGATTATCAATAGTTGCTATTATATTATTAGCACCAGAATAATAATCAATACTTTGACCGGTAGTTTCATACATTGTGGCGGTACTGGCCGCAGCAGTTTCTATCGGCGTTGTTATTACATCTCCTCTTAAAAAAATATCATCTACAGAAAACCCAATTGTATTTGCAGGTGTAGCTGCTGTAGCAGTAAAACGCCATCCCAGAAGAAAGTTGGCATTATTAAGAAGTGCAGGTAAGGCTGTTGTTACTGCGGTGGTTGCTGCTGCCGTTCCGTAAGATGCAATGACCGTCCATGTTGTGCCGCCATTTGTAGAATATTCCAAAGTATTGGTTATGCCGTTGGCTCCGCCAGCAGATTTGTAATTAAATGTAACTGCCAGGTTTGAAGCTGCGTTTCTGCCCCCTGCATTTACGGCCCTGTAAAACATTGCTGTAGAAACACCCCCAATTTCGTTACCACAAAAAGCTGTGTTACCAGCTGCGTCTGTAGTTAATAATTCGGCTGTTGTCTGATTGATATTGTTGGCACACCCGCTAAAGAATGGAATAAAGGCATTTACATTTGGTACAGTTGTATGAATAGCATCCGGTATAAACGTCCAGTTTGAAAAACTTAAAGCAGTAGGTGTCCAGTTTTCTGACCAGATAACTTGATTTGCAGCAGGAACTGTTGGAGGTAAAGCTGGTTTAAGCAGGTCTGAAATATTTAGCGTATAAGAATTATTAATAACGCTTGCAACAGCATCTGTAGCCCCTGTTATTGCAAAATTAATCAAAGCAACCTGGGGCTGTGGTGCCAGGTTATTATGGTTGTCATAAATGCGAAAAGTTACCGGAATACTGTTTGGAAATACAACATTGTTGAAATTAACAATATTGGACGGTGCTGCAAAATTTCCGTTTGTTGTAAAATCAAAATCCACCCCCTGTATGGCGGTACCACCAGCCATTACAGATAATGTAACCGTTGCGGTACCAGTAGGGCCATCAGAAATATTCAGGTTAACTGTATAATCTTTATAAGTGCGGCAGACCGCTGTAGTGGCTACAGTTTCTTTTGAAACGGTCAATAATGCAGCGCTAAAACTTATTTTTGGCACAGTACTTATTTTGGTTGTCCAGAGGCCTCTGCCATGTGTACCCACAGCAATGATATCATTTGTGGCGCTATACCTTATCATATCGGATCTTACCGCAGGTAAGCCAGCACTAGGCTGCCAGATTGTAGCCGTACCACTCACTGCGGATGTGTACCACACCCCTGCTTCTGTTGCCAACAATATTTGCGAATTGCTTCCGGGATAAAATATCCCCCAGCGTATAGGCATATCCGGTAGTTTAAAAAGGGAGGTCCCCGTAATATCTGTCCAGCTACCACCGCCGTCACCAGAAATAAAAACTTTCTGAGCTCCGTAGGTAGAGCTTGTTACTAAAATATCATTGTCTAAAGAACTGGGGCCGATACTGATGCTGGAAATAGAGCCTGTGCTCCCGGGTGGCGTAATGGTAGTAAATATTGGTGTTGCAGTATTGGCATTGGTAACTTTTACTACTACACTCCCTGCTGTGGCCAGGTAAATGGTATTTGCAAGGTTTGGCGATACTGTTACTGCGGTGATTATTCTTCCTGCCAACGCCGGAACAGCTATAATAGCTGAAACGTTTTGCAAGGTTGTAGGGTTATCCCATCTTAAATAATTACCCGCCGTATAAGCTGCGTAAAGCTTTTTAGTTTTACTGTCAAAATCAAACGGATTTATAAACTGGCCTGCACTGGAGCCAAAAGTGTTGCTGCTCCAGTTAATTCCATTATCAGTGCTGATGTGATAAGCATTAAACACATAACTGGTAACCTGGTTTGTAGAATTAACCTGGTCTATGCTCACGAAAGCCCCATCTCCACCGGTAACTTCGGTAGATGATCCTAAACCTGGTTGTGTAAATTGGTGGGAACCATTATCCTGGGCTCCAGCTAAAAAATAATCCGGTAGCGAAGGATTGGTAGCGCAGGAATAAAATTGTTTTATACGGAGGCCACGATTCCTGTCCCGCCACGTTGTGCCAGTATTTTCAGAATAAAATACCCCGCCATCACCGCATACAACTACACGGCTTGCACCATAAAATACATTATGTATGTCTGCATGTACATATTCTGTTTGCCCGGCATAATTTCCGGTCACCCATTCTGATACCTGTGTAATAGTTGCGCCGGCATCTGTTGATCTAAACATATTAAGGTTACCAAATATTATATTATTTGCCGGATTGACCGGGTCGCAATCAAGACCCATACTATACCAATCCTGGGCTATTCCATACTGAGCACCGACCAAGGTCTTTTGTAAGGTCCAGTTATCGCCTCCATCTATAGAACGATACAACACCATATTCCCTGTATTCCCTCTTAATGCCCACACCACCCCATTCTTTACAGCAAGTAACGCATTTTGTTCGTAAGCAGTGGCAGTACTGGGGGTGGCTGCTACAGCTATGGTCACGCCCGAACCCACGGTAGGCACACTCCAGGTAGCAGAAGTAACTGTAGAAGGGGTGCCATAACAATAACCTACCAAGGTAACCCCTGCAGTAGGAAAATATCCCATGTATACATGCATCCTGTCTGCAGTGGCGTCGTACACCATATCCGCTACTCTGCTGGTGGTAAGAGCACTTACAGTGGGTGTGATCGCCGCCCAGGAACCTCCGCCATTCAATGAGCGTTGTAATCCTGCGCCACTTCCAATAGTGGCTACATAAACGTTACCAGCGTTATCACATAAAATTTTTGAAACATTATAGAAGGTTGTAGTGTTGGCAAGAATATTCCAGGTTACTCCATGATCTGTACTTTTCCAAACACCACCACCACGTACAGCATCTGCATTAAATGTTTTTTCACCGGTACCAAAATACATCACATTCACATTGGTAGGATCCTGGCAGATGCCGGAGATAGCAATGTTGGAAAAATTATCTATAAAAGTCCAGGCGGGTGCACTGATGGTAATATCGGGACAAGTCCACAGGCCACCATCTATGCCACCTATAAAAACCTGGTTAGGCTTTGCAGGATCTGCATCATTCCAAAAAGCGGCTATCCTGCCGGCAGTAACATCATCATTATCTCTTTGATTACCGTAAGGCCCGGCCACATCTGCATTAGAGCCCCGTTCCACCCATGATAAAGTAGAAATGGTGCTTGTAATAGAATTTATTCCATTTAAAGAATGATCATCTTTTATCATTCTATTTCTTTGGGCCAGTGCCTCTACCAGCCGGTTTTTAGGAATAGTGTTTGTCGTAAGGTCATGGGTAATATTAAACTCATGTTCCTGCGCTGCTTTTATACCATCATATTTTTCATTTTCCTCCTCTTCGCCATCTTTGACCTCTACTACCCTTTGTGGCTTGAATTTTTTTCTGTGTTTTGATGTATGTTTTTTTTGTTGCTGGTTCTTGTCCTGAAACATACCAGCCTGTGCATTAAAAATACTGGTTAACGTGAGCAAAAAAAAGCCGGTTAGGGATGCGTAAAAATATCTTCTCATAATGTAAATTTTGTTTGGGAAAGATATGTTATTTTATTAAAAATTAAAATAAATTCCATGGAAAGAAAGGTATTGTTTTCCACTTTTCCCAGCAATCGCAGCTCGTGATCTAGTGAATAAAAACAAACATTTAGTATCGGGGAAAATAGAGGTAACGGGTAAATATTAAAATTGATAAAGTAAAAAAAATGGGTTACTGATTATAATCAGTAACCCATGGACAAAATAAAAATTATTTAAATACCTGGGCAAAAAATATTTTCATATCATTCCATGAAGCCGTATCTGCTGCTGCATTGTATTCAATGGGCATACTGAATTTTTTTCCCGTTTCTGTAGCCGCCGGATTTGTAAAAGCATGCGTAGCATTTGCATAAGATTTAAAAGTATATACCGCACCGATAGAGTCCATCTGCTTTTTAAATTTAGCAACCTCTTCTTTAGTTACAAACTGGTCGGCCTCGCCATGGCATACCAGTATTTTTGCTTTCAATAAATTTTTATCGGCGGGTGCTCCCACTAAATTGCCGTGGAAACTAACAACGCCTTTAAAATTTTCGCCAAGGCGGGCAGCATTTAAAACCTGTGCTCCGCCAAAGCAGTACCCGATAGCGGCAATACTATTTGTGTCTGCCTGGGGATAGGTTTTTATTTTAGCAAGCGCTGCATCAATACGTTCCTTACCTATCTGCACATCTGCGTAAAATGGTCCGGCAAGCTTCTGTGCTGTACCTGGGTCTCCGGCAATGGCACCATTGCCGTACATATCTACTGCCATAGCTAAATAGCCAAGCTCTGCCAATTGTTTTGCTCTTGATTTTGCATAATCAGTCAGGCCCCACCATTCCGGTATAACCAATACAACCGGGCGTTTTGACGCCGAAGCAGAATCGTAAGCAACAAAGCCATTCATTGTTAAACTGCCGGCATTATAGCTTACGGCCTCACCAGTGATTATGGGGGTAGCGGGCAATGTAGTCATATTATCTTTTTGTTGTGATGTGCTATTATTATTACAGGCTGTGAACCCTACCAGTATGGCTGCACACAATAACGGGTTAAATAATTTTTTCATGAAATTTTTATTTAAGATAATGAACAATTTATTTTATTAAAAGTTTACAGTTTAGGTATGCATTTCAAAAATTTCTTTATGCGTTGTCCAGAAACTGTCAAATGCAATAATATTTTTTTTAAAAAATGAAATCAGTTGCGGCCAGTCTTCTTTTTTAAAAATATTTACTGCGGATAAACTGCAATAGATGCATGCCATAATTTTACCGTGAACATCTGTAGTTTTTTCTACCCAGTTCCACCCTGTTTTAAAATATTCTTCAAAAGTGATTTTCAATGATAAAAATAAATTATAAAGTTTAGCCACCATTTCCGCATCGCCGTTTATCTCAATTCTTGCAATGGCTTCTTTTTTATCCGCATCCATTTTATAGTGGATATTTTTGATGCCAGTTTTATAATTTATCCAATTTAATTTATTGCCTCCTGCAGATGGTATAGGAGAAAGATAACGGCCAAGGTTAGTCCAGAATTCTTCTCTTATTGCAGATGCTTCCTGGTGGCTGTACATGAATAAAATTAATTAGTGATTACAAAATCAGGCCGGCGGATAAAACTGCTGTTGTATTTAAATTTAAGGTTAGTAGTTACTTGTATTTTCCAGTTTCTCATACCATATACGGAGACCC
Source organism: Ferruginibacter sp. (assembly GCA_040003485.1). Classification (GTDB taxonomy): domain Bacteria; phylum Bacteroidota; class Bacteroidia; order Chitinophagales; family Chitinophagaceae; genus Ferruginibacter. The sequence goes on from JBDUCK010000130.1 coordinate 6,630, forward strand.
TGGGGAAATAATAACCCCGTAGCTCAATAGTTCCGAAGATAAGATTTTCATTCCTGGTTCTGATGCCGCCTCCTAAGGCAGTGAAGCCATTTGTTTTTTTTACAGGGGCGTTTATTGGTTTTAAAAAACTAACATCAGTGAATATAAAAGGGGCAATACGGAAGCCCGCAATTTTTCTAAGATTATAAAATACAGACTCAAATTTTATGGTGCTACGGGTAGATGCAGTTACAGGCCCATTTCTAAAATAGGGCAGGCCAAAATTACTTTCTAAAAAAAGTGGTTGATTGAGTTTGGTTTTTACCTGCCGTGTAACTGAGGCGGAAAGAAAATTTCTGTTGCGCCAGGATGACCCTATTTTTTTGAGGCCGGTAAAATGACTGATATCAGCCAGCACATCTACATCTTCAAATATCTTTTTATTTACAAAAGTGCCTACCCGTAAAGTATAGCTTGTAAAATTTCCTCTTTCAGAATAATGTGTTGCGTCAAAGTCAAATCCATAATATCCTCTTTCAACTCCCTGTTTATTGGTGTATCCGCCGGTTACGGTTGCATTAATACCCTGGGGTACATCTTCATTACGGCCAAACCCATAAATAAAATTACTTTGATAAAAATTCTGTTTGTAAAGACTGTATGAAAACAACACCCCGTTTATGTCAGCATAATTATAATTATAATTGTCAATGTACTTTACAGGTATAGAGTAAAAGTGATTATAAAAACTACGCATAGCTACAAAATGCCGCAGCCTTTTTTCAGAATCTCTTTCTTTCCGGTTACGGGCGCCAATATTATATCCACCCCAGATATCTATATTGCTGTAGCTGTATTTAAAGTCAGAGTGATATAAGGAATCATTATAAGCATTATCTGTACTATTGTAAGAAATGCCTAAACTCGCTGTCCACTCGCTGTAGCGGCTTACCAAAGGTTTTTCCAGGCTTGTATAATATCTTTTTTCTTCATGAAGCCCACTGATTATCTCGTTATTAAAACTGGTAAATCCTGTTGTCCAACTGATAAAACTTCCCTTTATATTCCTGTTTATGTATTCTGAACCAACGCCAAATTTAGGAGTTCGCTTTTGATCAAAGAGTAATGCAATAGCCAGCCTGTTTCCTGTACCATTAAGGTTTTCTTCTTTTGCTTCTACCTTAGCCCGGCTGATACTATTCAGACTGCCGCTTCCGCCCAGAGAAAATACATCCCTGGTAAGTACCACAACATCTACAGAATCTTTAGAATCAACTGCATTAAATACAACTATCAGGGCATCACGTAAAAAAGGCTGGTCCCTTAAGAAATGTTCATTATCTGAAAAAAGCAATGGCAACACTTTATCTCCTTCTTTAAAAAATAAATTGCGGCGTATTAAATTGTTAGTGGAGTTTTTATGAAGCGCATTGGCTACATGAACAGAATAAGTATTTTTTATTTCGGTGGTATCATTCAGATCCTGGTTAAAGCCAACAGGGGCCAGTACAATCTTCCTGATCGTTTTTCCCTTATACTGTATAAAGCGGTCTACAATTTTTATAGGTTCAACAATTTTTCCATCATGAGAAATGCTTCGTCCAATTCTGCCAAGTACGCCTTTCTTTTTTGCTAAAAAAAAACTTGCTGTGTCTTTTGATTGCTGGGCAAATAACTGCATTCCTGTAAATACAAGAAGCGATAAAAAAACAATCGATCTTACAAAGAATTTTGTCATTAATTATCAATATGAAACTTCACATAGCCTAACAGTAAAGTTATTCAATAATATCACTCTCCAGAAAATAACAATGCCGTTTTAAAATCGAAAGTTTTTAAAAATTTTAACAGGTATTTTTTTCAAAAGGAGTAAAAAATTTCTTTTAAATAAAATTCGTCATTACCTTTGCGCCGCAATTCAGTTCTACCGCGATAGATTTTTAAGTGTAATTAACTTCCTGAGTGCCCTAAACCCCCTGCCAGACACATTTTCAGCCTGACTACAGGAGGGTATTATTAAAAAATAAAACACATATATGAAAATGAGTACCGTGGGTATCGTTACCCCTATTAACAAAGACGAGATGAATGAATTATTACAAGAAACAAAAGAAACACTGGCAACAGATTTTTTAAAAAACAAAAACAATGAAATTTTTGCAGCAGTAAATATGTGGAAAGTAAGAAAAAGCGCCAAGCCAACTTCCTCTATGAGAAGAAGGTTTTAAGTATTTTTTACACCCGATAATTCATTTTACAAAGCATGGCG
>JBDUCK010000421.1:0-2633 GCA_040003485.1 Ferruginibacter sp.
GGCAAAGGCCCGGAACTGCAGGAGGTATTTGCTTTATGACCATTGAAGATGAAACCGGTTTTGCCAACCTGGTAATTTTTGAAAAACTTTTTGATGAATTCAGAAAAGAAATTTTACAATCAAAACTGATAATGGTAGAAGGTAAAGTACAAATAGAAGGAGAAGTAATTCATGTGATTGTAAAACGCTGTTACGATTTTTCGAAATTATTGCGGCAGCTTACGCCAGCTCAAAATGAAAATCCGCAGATACTGACATTGGCTTATGCTGATGAAAAATCTATCCCTGCACATGCACAAAATAATAAACCCCAATTGAAGGATGCGGTGCAGGAGAATATTTTTTATGGCGGGAGAAATTTTAGGTAGAAGAATTTAGTTGATTTAAATGGGGCAGAATTAATACAAGTAGCATCATTGGAGCATAAGCCAAAAAGCAGGCAAGCCCACCAAAAATTTTTCTTTGGTTAAGCACTCTTCTGAATCAAAAAATATAATCAAGCCGCAGGTAATTGCTTTGATGTTCCCTCACAATTGTTTGTACAATTTCCTTATTGGTTGTGTTATCTTTTGTACTGATCAACAGGCGGATACTGAAAGCCCTCAATGCATCTCCTACACTAAGTGTTCCTTCCGCGCTGTCTTTTCTTCCATTAAAAGGATATACATCAGGGCCACGCTGGCATTGAGCATTGATATTAATACGCCCAACCTGGTTAGCCAGTTCATCGATTAAATGGCCAATCGTTTTTGGGTTAGTTCCAAAAATGCTAAGCTGCTGCCCAAAATTAGACCGCACTACATAACTCACTACCTCCTCCAGGTTTTTGTATGGAACAATTGGCACCAAAGGGCCAAACTGTTCTTCTGTATATATTCTCATTTGTGCATTTACAGGATATAGTACTGCCGGGTAAAAAAAGGTATCATTTACTTCACCGCCATTTTCATTGATCACCGATGCACCAAATTGTTTGGCATCATTAACAAGGCTGGTGAGATAGGCTGTTTTGCCTGACTCGGGCAGGGGAGTAATTTTTACGTCCTTCTCCCAAGGCATACCACATTTTAATTTTGACACAGCGTCTGTATACTTTTTTATAAAACTGCCGGCAATATTTTCATGAACAAAAATAATTTTTAAAGCCGTGCACCTCTGCCAGTTGTAAGAGAGCGAGCCAGCTACACATTCATTCACGGTATTATCAATGTCTGCATCGGGTAAAACAATCGCCGGATTTTTTGCATCCAGTCCAAGTACCCCTCTAAGCCGGTGAGGTTTTGGATGCAGCTTTTTTATTTCACTAGCCCCTTTGTTGGTGCCGATAAAGGCAAATACATCTATCATTCCGGTTTCCATTAATACACCAACCGTTTCTTTTCCCCTGCCATAAATAATATTGATAACGCCTTTTGGAAAACAATCTTTAAAAACATGCAGCAGTGGTTTTAAAAATAATACGCCATATTTCGCCGGTTTAAAAACCACGGTATTGCCCATGATCAATGCCGGAATTAAGGTAGAGAATGTTTCATTTAATGGATAATTATAAGGCCCCATGCACAATGCCACACCTAAGGGTACCCGGCGTATTTGTGCGATAATTCCTTCTTCACTTTCAAACTTGGAATTGCTGTGATCAATGTTTTTTAATTCTCTAATGGTATCTTCAATATAAATACAGGTTCTGTCAAATTCTTTTTCGCTGTCTGGTAAATTTTTCCCTATCTCCCACATTAATAATTTTACAACGGCTGTTCGTTGCTTCTTCATTTCCTGCAAAAACAATTCTACATGGGCAATTCGATTGGCAACACTCATCGTGGGCCACTCACCAGTGCCGTCTTTATAAGCAGCTACTGCAGCGTCTAAAGCTTGCAGTGATTCTTTTTCAGTAAGCAGGGGTGTGCTGCCGATAATGTTTTTTTCTAAACCGTTATCTGTATTGATTGAAATAGGAGATACCACTTCATTCAATGATCCATCCCATAGTTTAAGTTCACCATTTACCAGGTATTCCCGTTGTTCTATAAAACCGTTCAACTGCCATTCAGCTGGTATATCTGCTATCGCAGGAAAAATATTTTTTAAAATTTGCATGATTTGCCTTTTAATTATTACAAGAATAATGTAAGATACTGCAAGATTTTTAAGTGTACATTCAGCTATAATTACGGTAAGATTACGCTGGCGATATTTGGACATGGACTGCAATAGATGCAGATACAAAGCTTGTTTTATCCTATGCTGTCGGTGGTAGAGATTTAGAAACCGCCACGGAATTTATGCGGGATGTTGCTTCAAGGATTAAAACAAGGATGCAATTAACTACAGATGGCTTACGGGCATATTTGGAAACCGTTACCGATGCTTTTGGATCACAGATAGACTTCGCTCAATTGGTTAAAGTATATGGTACTAATTATGATGGCAATAATAAAACTGAAAAAAAATATAGCCCTGCAAAATTTGTATCTGCCGACAAAAATATTATATCAGGCAACCCTGATGAAAAGTATATTTCAACATCTTATGTAGAAAGGCAAAACTTAACTATGAGAATGCACATGAGAAGATTTACAAGGCTTACAAATGCTTTCAGTAAGAAGATTGAAAACCATTGTCATGCAATT
>JBDUCK010000422.1:0-2631 GCA_040003485.1 Ferruginibacter sp.
AGCCTGCCATCTATGTCAATACGAACAGTATTATTGTCACCCTTTACTACTTTATAGCTCCAATGACTGGTCTCCTCTGTAACCTCATCAAACATACGCCCCATAAACCTTTTCACACTGCTAATGGTGTTTTTCGGGTTGGTTATAGCCTGGCGTTTTGCAGGATCACCTACTTTACGCTCACCATTTTTTAAAAAACCAACTACAGATGGCGTTGTACGACGGCCCTCATCATTGGCAATTACTACCGGCTCGTTGCCTTCCATTACAGATACGCAACTGTTGGTAGTTCCCAGATCTATTCCTATTATCTTTCCCATACTTTATTATTTTTTATTAATTGATAGTACCGGTGAAATGACAATCATTGTGCCAAGCGGAAACAAGTGCAAAAATGGCAGCTATATGGCGCTAACTAACATTATAGGCATATTGCTCCCTTATTGCTAAGCTGCTATGCTGGCTCGTTTGTTGCACTAATAAATGCTATCACATTATTTTAACCACTATTGCCAAGGTCGGGCAATTAAATAATCATCATGAAAAAAAATATCTACATCATCGTCTTGCCTTTGCTCTTTTTTATGAGCCAATCAGCTTACAGTCAAAAATATAAAACAGTAGCAGATACCGCCAGATTAAACCAGGAATATCTTAAAGTAACCAACGACATTGCTGATTTAAATACAAAATTATCAGCTTCACAGGAAAATCTTAAAAAGGCTCAAACAAACGCAGAAAATAAAAATAGCGATGCCGAGTCAAGTGCTGCCTCCAGCAGTAACCAGGCCTCCAAGGCTACCAATGGAAGTGTAAGAGATGCCCGGAGAGCTAAAAAGAAAGCGAAGGCTGCATTTACTGACGCCAAACAATCCAGGGATGCAAATGGTAAAATGGAAAATGACGAGAAAAGAATGAAAAAGCTAAATAGCGATCTACTAAAAAAACAAGAACGTCTACAGGAATTGGACGTAATGCGTGCAGCCATAAATAGCTTGCCGGTTCAACAGTAATATTTCTTCCTGTGATTTATGTTACTTTCTAAATTATTTTTATAATTATTCCAGTTTAGAAAACTCGGCATGCCCATCTTTTTTCACCCGGAAGGTGAAGTGCCGCTGGGTAAAATAACTGATGGCTATAACTACACCTGTTGTAAGCACCTGGCTTATCATCGCATTCCAATGCGCTGCTTCTACCAATAATTTTAACAGCCCATAGTTTATAACAAGGTTGCTGAAAAATGAAATGAAATATCTGAAAAGTTGTATCCGGCCTTTAAGGTAAGAATCTACAAAAACAACATACCTGTTTAAGAGAAACCCAACAATAAATGTAATGAGAGAAGAGAGAAAAAGTGCTGCAATATGTGGCTTAAATGCAAAAACCCCAAGACTGAAATTTTGCCGTACAAAAATAAAATGATAGCCGATATAATAAATTACCAGGGCCAGCAAAGTGTTGGCGCCACCGCATGCGGCATACCGGAAAGTCTGTATCGGCATTATTTTTTTTAAAGGTGGATAAAAAAGATCCAGTGCCTTGGTAAGTTTTTGTTTCATTTTAAAATGTTCCCAAAAATAAAGGATTGTAACTTTCTGCAAATAAAAAAACCTGTTGCTGCCAACAGGTTTACTATTTATCAACTTATAAAATTAAAGTACGTAACGGATAGAAAGCCCGCCCCAATTGCCATTGAAGCCATTGTTGTATTTATTTCCAAACTCAAAAGATGGTTGCCAGTCAAGCGATAAATTTATAGGTGCATCTTTGAATTTGTAATCAAGTCCTAAAACGCCATCAACACCTATAGAGGTAGCGCCACCATATTTATTACTGTAAAAGCCAATGTGAGCGCCGGGCCCGATATACCACTTAAGGCCGCCGGCATTATTTAATTCGCTATGTATCTCGTATAAGCCGGTGATACGGGTACCATAATTAAAAAAATACCCAATGCCTTCTAAAGCATTTTTATCGCTTACAAAATGTTTAACCGTTATAGCGCCAGGATAAAATTTTACACCGATCGCCGTTTCATAATCCTGGGAGCCTACATTGCTTTGAGCAGATACAGCGCCAATGGAGATCACTAAAATAATGGCTGCTGTTAATAATTTTTTTTTCATGGTTGTTTTAATTTTTGGTTCAGGGTTTAAAGTTCAAGGCAAGTTCTTAAAAATCATGCCAAATAATTGTTAACTATATAATTCTTCACGCAAGACTTTTGTTTTTTCATCTGCTAAATATTCATCGTAGGTCATCAGTTTATCTATCATTCCCTTCGGCGTAATTTCTATAATACGGTTGGCAACTGTCTGCATGAACTGGTGATCATGCGTGGTAAATAGAACCGTACCGGGAAAGGTTATCATACTATCGTTAAAGGCAATGATGCTCTCCAGGTCAAGGTGGTTCGTTGGCTCATCCAATATTAATAAGTTAGGATTTTGTATCATCATTTTGCTCAGCATGCAACGCACTTTTTCACCGCCACTCAGCACAGATGTCTTCTTTAAAATCTCATCGCCACTAAACAACATTTTGCCCAAAAACCCACGCAGAAAATCTTCATCCACATCCTTGGTGCCCGGCGGTACAAACTGGCGCAGCCAATCCATCAGGTTTAAA
>JBDUCK010000131.1:0-8775 GCA_040003485.1 Ferruginibacter sp.
TTAGGTACGCTTTTTGAAACTGATATTAAAATGTAAAAATATGATGACAGTAAAAAACAAAAAGCAATTTGGTGTATGGATGGATTCTCATCATGCAACAATTATAGGGAAAGAAAATAGCGAGAGCGAAGTATTTACAATATTAGGACATGTAAATAATGAAGGAGCAGAAAAAAACTCCAGTGAAAAAAATGAAAATAATTCACAGAAGGCTTTGTCACTAAAATTTTTTAAAGAAATATCAGCTTTAATGCAGAATGCTGAAGAAGTGCATGTGACGGGTACAGGAATTGCCCAGGAGCAGTTTATTCATTACCTCGCAGAAACTCCACAGTTTAAGAAGACCGTTGCTAACGAAACAACTTCCAATAAAATGGAGGATGACAAATTAGTTGAATATATTTCACAAAAATTCAATTAAGGATTTATAAGTTTGTTCCAATAGGACGAATGCCGCCTTGCTATTTAGTGAGGCGGTTTTTATTTGCCTGAAATTCACCTGTAACAATGCTATACTTTATGTAACCCTGCTCTTTATAACAGTAGCTGGTATTTTCAATTTTTATTTTCTCATTTTCCTTCGACTGGTGCAGGTCTCCCGACCTGTGCCGCATCGTTACTTAGCACCCCTAATTCAAAAAAGCTAAATCCAATAAACCTTTTTGGCTGATAGTATAATAATCAACTCCACTACTATAAAGCCAATTTTGTGGTTCATATACAAAGCCTGCCCTCACCGGGTTTTCGTGCAAGTAATTCATACGTTGGTTATATTTTTCGGGAGTATCAAACAGGATAGGATGATTTTCATGTTGCCAAAATTGAAACCTATAGTTACTCTTATTTGCCTTACCATTCTTTTCAAAAATATCAAGCATCCATCTGCGACTTTCATGCGTATTATTAATAATTGCATCAATAATTTTTATTGCCGTAAAACTTTTGATATTCTTTATAACTAATCCGGGTTCTCTTTCATTTATAAATGAACAAATCATGTGTAGATGGTTTGGCATTATTACCCAGGAATGAATTTGCAGCCCTTGATTCTTTTGGCAAAACCTTAAGCTCTCCATCAATATATCTTTGTAAGTAATTCTTGTAAAAACATCTACCCAATCTATTACAGTTGCAGTAACAAAATAAACAGCTTCTTTGTCAGTAAATTTATATTTGGTACTCATCTATGCACGTTATTATTTTTTATACGTTTAGTAAGGTGTAGGCACAGGTCTGGAGACCTGCGCCAGAGTTTAAATTTTATCTAAAAAGATATCACTTAGATCAAATACGACCTGCTTTTTAACAGCATTCAACACATCCTTTCTTAAATTTTTTTATCCGTCCCATTTTCGGTATATTACATAAATCGCAGGCAGCAGCTTGCCATCAATTTGTTGGGTATTATTTTTCTTCAATGAAGCAGATAACATTTATAATCATAAGCTTTTTTTTACCGTTCATTGTTTTTTCTCAAACAGTTGTTTCGATAAATATTAACGGTAGCATTAATCCTGCATCTGCAGAGTATATTCATAAATCCATCATAAAAGCGGAAGCCGAAAAAGCAGCATGTTTGCTGATACATTTAAATACACCCGGCGGTTTGCTGAGCTCCACAAGAGGTATTGTAGGCGATATTTTTAAATCGAAAGTGCCGGTAGTGGTATATGTGTATCCGACAGGTGCGCATGCGGGTTCGGCCGGTGTATTTATTATGACGGCTGCAAACATAGCAGCCATGGCACCGGGAACTAATATCGGCGCCGCACATCCGGTTAGTTTGCAGGGCACTGCAGATTCTGTGATGAATACAAAGGAGGTGAATGATGCCGCAGCATTTATAAGATCTATTGCAGAAAAAAGACATCGTAATGTAAAATGGGCGGAAGAAGCTGTGCGGTACAGTGTTTCCATAACGGAAGAAGAAGCCATTCAGGATAGCGTGATTGACTACATTGCCAATGATGACAAAGAATTGCTGGCGCAGATAGATGGAAAAGAAGTGGCGGTATATGGCGGAACAAAAATACTGCATACAAAAAATGGTAGCATCCAATCCAGTGAAATGGGGTTCTTTCAAAAAGTGCTCGACAAACTTAGCGACCCAAATATTTCTTATATGCTGCTGATGCTGGGCTTTTTCGGAATCCTGTTTGAATTGTTTAATCCCGGCTTAATATTTCCGGGCATCGCCGGCGTTATATTTTTAGTACTGGCTTTTTATGCTATGAGTTCTATGCCGGTAAATTACGCCGGCCTGGCTCTAATCGTTTTTGGAATTATACTTTTTTTACTGGAGATAAAAATTGTAAGTCATGGCCTTTTGGCGATCGGCGGAATTATCTCGTTATTATTAGGCTCTATGTTTTTGATCCGGGAAAGTCCGTTGGAAAATATCGTTTCAGTTTCAAAATCGGTGATCTTTTCAACAACTGCTGTTACTGTGTTGTTCTTTATTTTTATAATAACAATGGCGCTGAAAGCACAACGCCTGAAGCCAGTAACCGGTAGTAGTGCGTTAATAGGATCAAAAGGAATAGCCATGGAAAATATTGATACTAACGGTCTCGTAAAAATTAAAGACGAAATATGGAAGGCAGTATCAACCCAAAAGATAAATGAAGGCGACACCGTTGTTGTTACCGAAGTGAAAGGGCTTACGTTGTATGTTGGCACGGCCTGATCTACTTTAATATCATATATACATTTTACTTTTTAAACAAATAAAATATGTCACAGCTTCCTATTGTACTCATAATTATTGTAGTTCTTATTTTATACCTGCTTGCCAGCGCTATCCGCATTTTACGTGAATATGAGCGTGGCGTGGTTTTCAGGCTGGGGCGTGTGTTAGGTGGCGGCCCAAAAGGTCCGGGGCTTATTTTATTGATCCCGATAATTGATAAGATGGTAAAGGTAAGTTTGCGTACCGTGGTAATGGATGTACCTCCGCAGGATGTAATTACACAGGATAACGTTTCTATAAAAGTAAATGCCGTAATTTATTTCAGGGTTGTTGATCCGCAAAGCGCCATTATTCAAATAGAAAATTATTTGGTGGGTACCTCCCAACTTTCTCAGACAACATTGAGGAGTGTGTTGGGCCAATCGGAATTGGATGAGTTACTTTCTCAAAGAGAAAAAATTAATATCAGGCTGCAACAGATCATTGATCTGCAAACAGAACCCTGGGGTGTAAAAGTTACTCATGTAGAAGTAAAGCAGATCGATCTTCCGCAGGAAATGCAGCGTGCAATGGCCAAGCAGGCCGAAGCAGAAAGAGAACGCCGGGCAAAAGTAATTTCTGCCGAAGGCGAGTTTCAGGCTTCTCAACGTTTAAGCGATGCTGCAAAAATATTAAGTGAGCAACCAAGTGCATTAACCTTGCGCTACCTGCAGACCTTACGGGAAATAGCTACTGAAAATAATTCCACAACTATCTTCCCGGTTCCGATTGATATTTTAAAACCATTTATGAAAATAAATGAAGACGAACAGAAGAAAAAAGAGCCGGGGGCATAAGTTTTCATCTAAGTTTTTTGTATAAATATAAAATGGTCATCTCCGTTTGATTTTAAAACCAACGGAGATGAATGAACTTTACATAGCCCATTTGTCACCTTCAATCAAAATTAATTTTTCGCAGTGGCCCGGGCCCACCGGCTGAAAAACTGGCCAATCGCTTGCCATAACTGTAAAAGCCATTTTATATAAATTTTATTTATAAATTTAACGAAATTATCCTTCCCTTAGCAATACTGTTTTTTTTAGGTTGTAAAAAATCGGGTAGTGGTACTATCGGTCCCGTTGACCCACTCCCACCACCACCAACAAATCAAGTGGTTAATAAGGTTATATTATTTGGTCGCAATTCAGAATTATTTACTTTTAATGATACTACTAATACCGACACACAAATAACCAATTTTACACAAAATGGTACACTAAGTATCTCAACAACGCAGGGTTCCTGGAATGCCGATAAAACCAAGATCCTTTTTCTATCAACTAAAGATAATCCCAGGAATGAAATTTACACTGCAAACCCGGATGGCACTTCTGTAACAAGATTAACCAACGATATGATCAACGATTTGTTTGCAAAATTTTCTCCGGATGGAAGTAAGGTTGCATTCGTAAGGCAATTACCTAACATCACATATTCTCCTAAACCTGGTGAATTATATATTATGAATAGTGACGGCAGCAATGTGAAACAACTAACTGATTTAAACTCTAACAATCCTATTAGTGGCGTACCGGTTAATATCCAGGATATTTGTTGGAATGGAAATACTGAAATTTATTTTGTTTCCAATTGGAAGAGTTTTCTAGTTACGTCAAATATTATTTATAAATATCAATTTAATATTGTTACCACGGTATCGGTATTAAATAATGTTGGTTATAAACAAAACATGGATATATCGCCGGACAATCAACGCTTAGTGTATTTAAAAAGCCTGCAAATGGGCACCCAAACCCCTAATGGAATTTACAAGTGCAAAATAGACGGAACGGGTGAACAGAAGTTAACCAGCTTTATTCAGGATGGTACTGTTTACAAATACACTATTCAACCTTCCTGGACGCAGGATGGAAAAATATTATTTCTTGCCAACATGGATGAAGAAAATGGGGAGATCTACCGAATGGATTCAGTTGGTGTTAATATTATGAGGGTTACGAATAATCATTTAGTAGAAAGCCTTCCAAGGGTAAGATGATAATGCTGTAGGATCTTTTAGTGTTGTGGTCTCCAATTATTATAAGCTGCCGCCTCGCTTGGTTTTAAAACCAACGGGGATAAATAAAGTGTAAATAATTTGCGCCACTAAAATTAGCACTACAAAATTTCACCTGATATTTTGCCTTAATTACAATTATATTTTTAAATGATGGTTACGATTTTTTTGCTGAATAAAGTCTCTCTACTCAGTGGCTGTCCCGAAATAATGGGATAAACCGGATGGCGGCGTAAACCAAAGCATAGCGGCGGTTGCAGTGTACCTACCTAACGGCAGGCAGGTAGCCGGAACTTGTGCCAGGTATTGGTATTTTCTCACAGCCCCAAAAAATTTAACCTTACTCCAACCCTCACCAAAGGAGAGGGAGAAACATTCTCCTTTTTATTTCTCTTTTTTACAAGTAGTTTTGCACGCCTAAAAGGCTCTTTTTACTATGCCAAAAAACAATTCTATAAAATCAGTTTTAATTATCGGCAGCGGCCCCATTATCATTGGCCAGGCCTGCGAATTTGATTACAGTGGTACACAAGCTGCCCGAAGCCTCAGGGAAGAAGGGATAAAAGTTATTCTCATTAACAGCAACCCTGCTACTATTATGACAGACCCGATGATGGCAGACCGTGTGTATCTTTTGCCCCTAACGGTAGAGAGTATTGAACAGATATTGGAAGAAAATGATATTGATGCCGTGTTACCTACTATGGGCGGACAAACAGCGCTTAATCTTTGTAAAGAAGCAGATGAATTGGGGGTTTGGGATAAATACAAAGTAAAATTAATTGGGGTTGATATTAAAGCCATTGACAAGGCAGAAGACAGGGAAAAATTCCGGAACTGGATGATTGATATGGGCATTGCTGTTTGCCCGGCAAAAACGGCCAATTCATTTTTAGAAGGAAAAGAATTTGCACAGGAAATTGGTTTTCCGCTGGTGATACGTCCGTCCTTCACCCTTGGTGGCACAGGCGGTGGTATTGTATTTAAAAAAGAAGAACTGGATGAAGCACTTAATAACGGGTTAACAGCATCACCCATACACGAGGTGTTGGTAGAAAAAGCGGTGCTTGGCTGGAAGGAATTTGAACTGGAATTATTAAGGGATGATAATGATAATGTGGTGATAATTTGTGCGGTGGAAAATTTTGATCCCATGGGCATACACACCGGCGATAGCATAACCGTAGCACCTGCCATGACGTTGAGTGATACTGCTTACCAGGATATGCGCAATACCGCTATCCGCATGATGCGTGACCTGGGCAATTTTGCCGGCGGCTGCAATGTGCAGTTTGCCCTCAACCCACAAACAGAAGAATTAATTGTGGTAGAAATAAATCCAAGAGTAAGCCGTAGCTCAGCACTGGCAAGCAAAGCCACAGGTTATCCCATTGCAAAAATTGCCGCAAAACTAGCTATCGGTTATAATTTAGACGAGTTAAAAAATCAGATCACCCAATCTACTTCAGCTTATTTTGAGCCTGCATTGGACTATGTGATTGTAAAAATACCCCGCTGGAATTTTGATAAATTTAAAGGCGCAAATGATACACTCGGTTTTCAAATGAAGAGTGTGGGAGAAGTGATGGCTATTGGAAGAAGCTTTGCGGAGGCCTTGCAAAAAGCCTGTCAGAGTTTAGAGAATGAAGCCGTTGGCTTAGGGTATTATGGCAAAAGTTTGATGCATGCCGATGACTTGATTGAGTACATTAAAATTCCCAAGTGGGATAGGGTCTTCCGCATAAAAGATGCACTTATGGCCGGCGCAAGTGTAAAGCGCATTTGCGAAAGCACGGGTATTGACAGGTGGTTTATTTACCAGATACAAAAAATTTGTGATTGCGAAAAACAAATAGCCAAATACGATTTAAAAACATTGCCGGATGAATTACTTACACAGGCAAAAATGTTAGGCTTCAGTGATGAACAGATAGTACGCATTATGCAGGAAGAAGGCAGCGAAAAAATTTACGAACGCCGCAAAGCCATGGGCCTTACCCGGGTTTTTAAAATGGTTGATACCTGTAGTGCGGAGTTTGAAGCAAAGACACCTTACTTCTATTCTACTTTCGAAAATAAACCTGAAGGCAATAATTTATTATCAAACGAATCCGTAGTTTCTGATAAAAAGAAAATTATTGTTTTGGGTAGTGGCCCTAACAGGATTGGCCAGGGCATAGAGTTTGATTATTGTTGTGTACATGGCTTGCTGGCCATTAAAGAGTGCGGTTACGAAGCCATCATGGTAAATTGTAACCCTGAAACAGTTTCTACAGATTTTGATATTGCCGATAAACTTTATTTTGAGCCGGTCTTTTGGGAGCATCTCTGGGAAATCATCGAGCATGAAAAACCTTATGGCGTTATTGTTCAGCTCGGGGGCCAAACGGCATTGAAGCTTGCAAAAACATTGCACGAAAAAGGTATAAAAATTATCGGGACTTCTTTTGATAATATGGATATTGCCGAAGATCGTGGCCGCTTTAGCGATATGCTGAAGGAGCTGGAAATTCCATATCCAAATTACGGCACTGCCTACAATACAGATGATGCAATAGAAGTGGCCAGGCAGGTTGGCTACCCCGTTTTGATAAGGCCTAGCTATGTGTTGGGTGGGCAAAGAATGCGCATTGTGCTGAATGATGAAGAGCTTGAAAAAGGCGTATTGAGTTTAATTAAACATTTGCCAGGCAATAAAATTTTAATAGATCATTTTTTAGACCGCTGCCAGGAAGCAGAGATAGATGGAATATTTGACGGTACTGATTTTCACGTCATGGGTGTGATGGAACATATTGAACCGGCCGGCATCCATAGTGGTGACAGCAATGCCGTACTGCCCCAGTTTAATTTATCTCCATTGATCGTTCATACCATGGAGGAATATGCCGAAAAGATCGCCAGGACATTAAATATCCTCGGGCTCATTAATATTCAATTTGCAATAAAAGACGGTAATGTTTTTGTGATAGAAGCCAACCCAAGGGCAAGCCGTACAACGCCTTTCATTGCCAAAGCTTATAAAATTCCTTATTTAAATATTGCCACCAAAGTAATGATGGGCGAAGCCAAACTGAAAGATTTCACGTTTGAAAAAAAGCTTCAGGGCTTTGCCATAAAAGAGCCGGTTTTTAGTTTCAATAAATTTCCGGGAGTAAATAAAGAGTTAGGCCCGGAAATGAAAAGTACCGGCGAGGCTATACGTTTTATTAAAGATTTACGGGACCCATACTTCCGGCAATTGTATAAAGAGAGAAGTATGCATTTGAGTAAATAAAATGTTTGCAGTTTAGGAAAACAAGGGTGATTTTTTAAACTGCACTCAGAAAGCACCATGCTCTAATTATGTATTGAAGAATCTTTTTTTATAGAGGTAACGACTGTTTTGTGTAAACTATCAACAGGTGTAACAGGCAACTTTTGATTTTGCTGAGCAGCATATCGCTTATAAGCCCTTAATTCGCCAGCATAATCGTCTGCAGGCCAATTTCCATCAATATCCTCAATGGCTATTAAATCACTATCATTTTTGGGGACAGCAAGTGGTTGATTGTTTTTATATTGAGTGTTATATAATGTTAACCGGTTTTGCAGGGCTATAATATGGGTTTTAGCTTTACTTTTTATATCTGATTCTTTTACACGTAACACTGTTACATTTAGTCCGCTTATTTTTTCTGGCGTTTCAGATTTGTCAATTATTTTTTGCTGCTTTTTTTCACGGTTACCCCCCATAAGTGCCAGCACTCCATGGGCTGCAATATTTGCACCTGCCAGTTGAGCAAATACACTACCTGTTTGGAGAACAAACAGTGATAATGTAAAAAGAAAAAATTTGCTTAATAATTTCATTATAAAGTTTTTAGTTTTGATAAGTCAGCACATAGCAAAAATAGAAAAATTCTGAATCTTTTTGAATTTCACCAACTTTTAAACGTTTAAATGCCTGAACTTTTTTTAAAGAACCACTATTTCATTATAAATAAACCTGTCGGCATTGTTTCCCAGTTTGTAAGCACACATGCTG
>JBDUCK010000132.1:0-8765 GCA_040003485.1 Ferruginibacter sp.
GTTTTCAATTAGACCCTGCTGGAAATGTAATAGAGGAAATTGGTTTTGATGATAAGATATAATTGATTAACGCTCGCATTTGTCAATTTATTCTCAGTCATCACTACTTTCTATTTTAGGGATAGCTAATTTGTTGGTATCCAGTTTAGATATATTTCCCTGTAATACTTTTTGCAGATCATTAAAATATTTATGCTGGTACTGCAATGCTTGTTCCATGGAATCTGTCCTTATTTTTAAATTACGATATTCTTTAACTTGTTTTGCATTTCCATAACCTACGCCCGGTAAATAATATTTAAGTGGCGTAAAAATAATCAGAGCAGAAGTTAAGCCAACCATTAAAACAAAAAGTGTACTAAATGCAATGTAAACACTCAGGCGGTTAAGTTTAAATTTAACCACTTCTTCATAAGTATCCTCATTCATGATCACCAGCCGGTAATGATTGCGAAGCCTTTTTAATGTACTGCTTGTATCCAGCCTTGCCATACTAATAATTGAGTTATAAAATTACTAAAGGGAAGGCAATGTATATAATATTCTTATATTAAATATATGTCTTCAGATCATCATGCATATTTTTAACATAAATAAACATGCCTGTGTTCTATATTTCATATTGCTAACAGTAATTTTGATTATGGGTTTGCAAAAAAAAACCGATATTTAGCCGTATTTTATAACCTCATCCATTAATGTTGAAATCTAAGTTGAAATTTGGTCTTTTCATTCTGTGTTTAACCGTCGTTTCAGGTACATTGCAGGCACAGCCTACCTGGACAATAGACCCCTTTGGCAAAGAAAAAAAACCCGTAGAATATGAAGAAAAAAAACTGGCTTCAGAAAAAACCGGCGACAAAAAACTCACCCGTTTCAGAAAACTCATTCAGAATAATGTAACTCACTATAATTTTTATTTCAATGCAAATAATAAACTGAACAATGTAATAGAGCGGGCTAAATTTGCCCAGAAGGATGATTATTCCTCATTGCTTTCTTTTTATCCTTATTCTTTGGAAAATACTGCTGCACAAAAAACCGAACTGGATTCTGTTATTTATAAATCTACAGCGGGGATATTGCTACACGACTTAAGAACCGATTGGGTAGATAATTTATACCTCCTTATCGGAAAGGCTTATTACCTGCGTAAAGAATTTGATTCTGCGGCACTTACTTTTCAGTTTATTAATTATAATCTTTTTCCACGTAAGAAAAAAGAAGATGACGACCGTATTGTCGGCACCAATGATGCTACGGGTTCCGGGGCACTTTCTATTGCCAATAAGGAGAAGCGAAATATTGTTCAAAAAATATTGACACTGCCACCCAGCCGCAATGATGCGCTGATCTGGCTGATAAGAACTTTTACAGATGAAAGAGAATATGGCGATGCTGCAGGGCTGATAAATATCCTGCAAAATGACCGCAATCTTCCGGGCCGCCTTAAAAATGATCTGGAAGAAGTGAATGCATATTGGTTTTTTTCGCAGGAAAATTATGACAGTGCCGCTTTTCATTTAGAGCATGCGCTCTCCAATGCAAATAGTAAGCAGGATAAAAGCAGGTGGGAATTTTTGCTTGCCCAGCTTTTTGAAAAGAATAAAGATTTTGATAAAGCCTCTTCCTATTACAGCAGCGTTTCCAAACACACCACCGACCCCGTAATGGATATTTATGCCCGGCTTAACGATGCTAAAATGATGAGGAATAACGGCAATTATAAAGAGCTGCAAAACAGTATTGATCATTTGCTGAGCATGGCAAAGAAAGATAAATACGAAAGCTACCGGGATATTATTTATTATTCTGCCGGGCAACTAAATATGCAAAAACCCGATACAGTAAACAGCCTTGCCAACTACGGAAAAAGTGTTCGCTATAATGAGAATAACAATAGCTACAGGAATAGAGCTTTTTACCAACTGGCCGAAATCTCGTATAACCAAAAGCGTTATAAAGATGCGCATTCTTTTTATGATAGCTTAGATCTTTCACAACCTATCACGGAAATAGATTCTGTAGCTACCGAAGAGAGAAAACAGATATTAACCAAACTGGTAGAAAGATATGGGGCTGTAGAAAGAGAGGACAGCCTTCAGCGGATTGCTGCAATGCCGGTTGCAGAAAGGGAAGCATTCTTAAAAAAACTGGCAAAAAAATACCGGAAAGAAAACGGGTTGAAGGAAGAGGATGATTTTACAGGTAACACCTTGATCACATTTAATAATAACAATTCCGCCCCGGCAGATTTATTTGCGGCTCCTAACAAAGGCGAATGGTATTTTTACAATACCAGCCTGCGCTCCCGGGGGTTTTCCGATTTTAAAGCCAAATGGGGTAAGCGGGAAAATGCAGATAACTGGAGAAGAAAGTCGGCAAATGTACTTGCGCCCGGTAAAGATCAACAGGGTACAGGTATATCCATAAATGGTGACCCGGATAACTTATTGCAAAACGGAAATGGTATAAAATCTTTAACAACAAAATCAGAAGAATTCTCTTACGAAGGATTGATGGGCGAGCTTCCATTATCAGTGGAAAAAATAGACAGCAGCAACAGAATAATCGCCCTTAATTTACTGGAGCTTGCAAAGATTTTTCAAAACGAATTGTTCGATTATGAGCAGGCAATAGTTACCTACAATGATTACCTGCGGCGGTTTCCGGCAAGTAAGGCAGAAGGGGAGATTTACCTTGGCCTTTATTACTGTTATACAAAACTTGGTAACCCCGGGCAGGCTGCTTATTATAAAAATATTGTTACCACAAAGTTTGCGGGCAGTACCTACAGCAACATGATTCTGAACCCAGGGGCTTTGGAACCGGATAAAAAAAACCCGGAAGTTACGGCCCGGTATAGCGCTATTTATGATATGTTTATAGAAGGAAAATTTGCAGAAGCCTTAGCCGCAAAAAAGCAGGCCGATAGTGTGAATGGAAAAAATTACTGGACGCCGCAATTGCTTTATATACAAGCGGTGTACGACATAAAAGAAAGAAATGACAGCAATGCAATTGAGGTTTTAAATAACCTGCAAACTTTATATCCTGCATCTCCCTTAAAAGAAAAAGCCGCTACTTTAATTGATGTGCTTGGCAGAAGAAAAGAAATAGAAGATTATCTTACTGCCTTGCAGGTAACACGGGCCGAAGAAGATAACATTATTGTCTCCGATGAAAAATCGGTAGTGGTAGTGAAGAAAACAGAGCAGCCCATTATTGCAAAGCCGGTACAAACTACAATGGTACCAAGAGTTTTAAAAGATTCTACTATACAGGTTCCTTCCATTTATAAAAACGGTTCCTTTATTTTACAGCCGGAAAAACCGCATTATGTTGTTATGATTTTAGATAAAGTAGATGGCGTTTATATAAATGAGGCAAAAAATGCTTTTAACCGTTTTAACCGGGAAAGTTATTACACCCAGAATATTATCATAAACAGGGATGCCCTGGATGCAGACAAAATATTATTGCTTTTCTCGCCATTTGAAGATGCTACTACGGCAATAAAATATTATGATAAAATAAAAAAAGCGGCCCCCTCAGAAATATCCTGGCTGCCGGCAAATAAATACTCTTTCCTGATCATTTCAGAAAGTAACCTGCAGGTGCTTAAAACAAATAAAGATCTGCCGGGATATAAACAACTTTTAAATACCAATTTTGGTGATAAGTTTTAGCCATCATTTTGTCGGTATATTTTTAAATAATAAATCAATATGACCCGTTCTGTAAAAATATTATGGCGCATTTTTTTTGGCGGTTTTGCTGTAGTCATTATTATGTTTCTATGTGCAGACTTTGGCTTGTTCGGTAAAATGCCTTCTATAAAAGAATTGGAAAATCCGGAGGCAGACCTTGCCAGTGAAATTATAAGCAGCGATGGATTACTGATGGGAAAATATTATGCAGAAAACAGGAGTGAGGTAAAGTACAATGAAATATCACCCAATGCTGTTCATGCCTTAATTGCAACAGAAGATCAGAATTTTTACGAACATTCAGGCATTGATGCAAGAGCCGTTGCCAGGGCCGTAATAAAATTAGGTACAGATGGTGGCGGAAGCCCAATCACACAGCAATTGGCAAAAATGATATTGGGCCAGGGAAGAGGTAATACAATAAAGCGTGGGCTTGATAAAATGAAAGAGTGGATCATAGCCGTAAAGCTGGAGCGGAATTTTACCAAGGAAGAGATCATTACTCTATACCTTAACAGGGCTCCATGGGGAAATGTATATGGCATACGCAATGCAAGCCGCACTTATTTTCAGAAAGAACCTGCAGACCTTAGCACTGAAGAAGCCGCTGTTTTAATAGGCATGTTAAAAGGATTTATTTATAATCCTATCGGCAACCCACGAGGCTCATTAAACCGCCGGAACACTGTAATAGACCGGATGGTAGATTGTAAGCAACACTACCTTACAGACGCAGAAGCAACTAAATTAAAAGCCAAGCCATTAATTACAAATTACAAACAGATTGATGAAAATGTTGGTATAGCACCTTATTACCGGAGAGAATTAATTGGGATTCTAAAAAATTGGTGTAAAACAAATATAAATCCAAAAACAGGCGACCCTTATGACCTATACAGGGATGGCCTTAAAATTTACACTACTATCGATTCTAAAATGCAGAAGTATGCAGAAGAAGCTGTAGAGCAGCATATGCCCGTATTGCAAAAAGAACTGGATCGTTATTTTAAACAACGGGGAAATAAATTATGGCAGGGGCACGATAATATTATTGAAGCCGCTATGAAATTTACAGATCGGTTTAAGAATATGAAGGAGCTCGGAATAAGCGATGAAGAAATCAAAAAATCATTCACTATTCCCGTAAAAATGAAAATATTTTCCTGGTGGGGGAATGGTAAGCATGAGAAGGATACGGTAATGACGCCGATAGATTCTATAAAATATCATAAGCAATTATTGCAAACTTCTTTTGCCGCAATGGACCCCCGCACCGGCGAAATAAAATGCTGGGTAGGCGGTATCAATTACAGGTGGTTTAAGTACGATCATATCACTGCTAACAGGCAGGTAGGTTCTACATTTAAACCGTTGCTATATACACTTGCCGTAACAGATGCAGGCTACACACCGGAAACACAAATACCCGGTGGCCCACTGACATTAAACGGCAAAACGATCAGTACCGGTGGTGGTTCATTAGCCCATTGCCTTGCATTATCTATCAATGGTGCAGCCTGGCATTTAATGGCAGTAATAGGGGTAAAAAGAACTGTAGAATTTGCTCACCTTTGTGGCATCTCTGTCGATCTGCCGCCATATCCTTCTATTGCATTAGGCGCTGCAGAAATACCCATGTTGCAGATGTTGCAGTCCTATACCATGTTTCCAAATAAAGGATATAATACAGAGCCGGTTTTTCTCACCCGTATAGAAGACAAGAACGGCAACCTGTTACACGAATTTCCGGTGGCCCAGAGCAAACAGGTAATAGGAGAGGCAGATGCATATACCATGGTAAAAATGATGCAGGGGGTAATAGCAGCAGGCACTGCACGCAGGCTTAACAGTTATGAAATACCCGTAGAAAAAGCAGGCAAAACCGGTACTACCGATAACCACACAGATGGCTGGTTTATCGGTTATACGCCCGAATTGCTCGCAGGTACCTGGGTAGGGTGCGAAGACCCATTTATACCCATTTACCCAAACCGTGGTGGTGCAGAAATGGCCGCACCTAAATGGGGTATTTTTATGAGTAAAGTGTATGCAGATAAAAGCCTGCATTATGGCAAAATGAAAGTGTTTGATGAACCTGCAGAATTAAGGAACGATCCTATTTATGCCGATACACGTTTCTCTGATATACTCAATAACGGCGATACACTTACCGAAGATAATGGCAATGGGGATGCTGGAGACTTTTTACAGGAAGAGACAAATGGGGATTATAAAACAGTTGATACAGCTACTATAAAAGCTCCCAAAAAAGAGGAGAAAAAAGATGCTAAAACGCCACTTATATTAGACAAGCCTGTAGATAATAAAACAGTGCCTAAGCCAAAGCCTAAGACAGCAAATGATTATTAAATTTATTAAAGCAGCAAAATTTATTGCCGTTTTTTTTATACGCCTATGGGTTATTAAATGAAAACTTTGGGCGTTCCCTTCGGGCGGGCTTTCCACTACAATCTTTTTGTCCTGCGGAGCAAAAAGGATTTCCGTTTCAATCCCTAACGCAGTAACTACATATTACAGGTAAGTGATTTTTTTTTTAAAAAATAAAACCAAGATATTTCACTTGCCGTAAATGATAGCAACTAAAATATTTTTCAATTCAAAAAAAAACAAATTATGAATAAGTTTAAAAGTTTAGCATTAGTTGCTGCCATAGCTTTCTCTACAAATGCTTCATTTGCGCAGATGGACAAAATGGACAAGAAGGATAAAATGGAAAAAACAGTAATGGTAGGTGGTGCCGCCATGTATCCTTCTAAAAACATTGTAGAAAATGCCGTGAACAGTAAAGATCATACTACATTGGTTGCTGCTGTAAAAGCTGCTGACCTCGTGGAAACATTACAAAGTGCAGGTCCCTTTACAGTATTTGCTCCTACAAATGAGGCTTTCGATTTATTGCCTGCAGGTACAGTGGATAATTTAGTAAAACCAGAGAGTAAAAAAACACTTACTACCATTCTTACTTATCATGTAGTTGCCGGTAAATTAAATGCATCGGATATTGCCAAATTAATTAAAGAAGGTGATGGTACAGCTACTTTAAAAACAGTATCAGGTGGCAATTTATATGCTTCAATGAAAGGCAGTAAATTAATGTTGAAAGATGAAAGTGGTAATACAGCTATGGTTACCATTAAAGATGTTAATCAAAGCAATGGCGTGATTCATGTTATCGATCATGTGTTGTTACCTAAAATGTAGAACATCGTATTTACATAAAATTAAAAGCCTCATTAATTAATTGATGAGGCTTTTAATTTTGGTTAAAAAAAATTTCAATGGTTATCTATTCAGCAGGGAATAAATAGCGGAGTCAGAAAATATTCCGTTGAAAAAATAATTTTCTTTAAAATAGCCCTCCCGTACAAAACCAATACTTTCCAACAATACTTCCGATGCTTTATTTGCCGGGTTTATATTGGCTTCAATTGTATGCAGTTTCATCGAAGTAAAGCCGTAGTCAATAACCGGTTTAATGGCTTCTTTCATAATACCTTTTTGCCAAAAATCGTGGTGAAGCATATACCCGATCTCTGCACGGTAATGTTCTTTTTCCATACGCCAGTAACCAATATTACCAATCATTACTGCAGAATTTTCCTTTAAGGCAATCACCCAAAGCACCGCATCATTTTTGGCTTGCATATCCAGTAAAAAATGAATAAAGGTTTCTGTTTCTTCCACCGTTTTTTGTGGTTCCCTGTCAATGTATTTCATCACCTCCTTATTTGATCGTAAATAAAAAAGTTCGGGAGCATCGGCCAGGCTGATGTTTCGTAAAATCAACCTTTCTGTCTCTAATTGGGGAAACGGGTCAAACTTAAGTTGAAGCATGGTAATCCATTAATTTAATTTCAACCAAATTACAATATTTTTTTCTGCGTTATCTATTTGACAAATTAATTTATGCGGCTTTTAAGGGTATGTTACACTCATCCTTAAATGCGTTAAGCCTTTCCTAAATGTTTGCAGTTAACTATTGCCACATAAGCCATTGTTATTATCTTGCCAGCCAAACAAATTTTATTCGTTCATGAAGCATTTATCCCTAGGTTTAAATATCTTTTTATTGCTGGCTGTAGCTTTTTTATATTACCATGTTTATGGGGAACGAAAAGATAATATTAATACCGTAAAAGCAAATACCCCCGCTTTACAAATGTCTGCCAACACTAGCCATGCACCCATCGCATATGTAGAGCTTGATTCTTTAAATGAAAAAATATTTTATATAAAAGATAAACGCAAAGAACTGGAAGCAGAGCAAAAAAATATTGAAGCAGATTGGCAAAACAGCTATCATGGCCTGGAAAACCAAAAGAATGAATTTTTAAAAAGAGGTGCTGCCATAACCCAGGAAGAAGCCGAGAAATTCCAGGGTCAGCTACTTCAGCAGCAGCAGCAGGTAGATGGCAAAAAGCAGGGCCTTACCCAGAAACTGAATGAAAAAAGTTATAAGTTCATGGAAGATATTCAGAAAAAATTAAAAGATTTTTTGACAGATTATAACAGGGATCACAACTACATGTACATTCTTACAACAGGCACAGGGCTGGATTACATGGTGTACAAAGATTCTTCTTTAAACATTACAAGCGATGTAGTAAATGGTATGAATGAAAAAATGAAGCAGAAAGGCAATCAATAATACAAAGAGATTATTTATCTTGAAGCCCGGTCAGCAATGACGGGCTTTTCTTTTAAACAAAATTTCTTTATGAGCGATACAACACACAGCTTTAAACCCTCCCTTGGTCTGCTGGATGCAACCATGATTGTGGCAGGCTCTATGATAGGTTCCGGAATTTTTATTGTAAGCGCAGATATCACCCGCAATGTAGGTAGCGCCGGTTGGCTGATAGCCGTTTGGTTAATCACCGGTTTTATGACGCTTACCGCGGCATTAAGTTATGGCGAGTTAAGCGCTATGTTCCCCAAAGCCGGTGGCCAGTATGTTTATTTAAAAGAAGCGTTTAATCCCCTGGCAGGATTTTTATATGGCTGGAGTTTTTTTGCGGTAATACAAACCGCTAC
>JBDUCK010000133.1:0-8752 GCA_040003485.1 Ferruginibacter sp.
GAAAACCAGGGATCAAAAAATAAATAAAATTTTTCTACCCGGCACTTAAACCATTTTGCGGTAATGTAATGCCCAAACTCGTGAAGGACAACCAGGATAGAAAGAGAGAGAAGTAATTGTGCTGCTTTTAAACCCACACTTGGCCAATTGATTGCCAGTATAATTTGTAAACCCATCAGGTTATTTATTTTAATGTTTTTTAAAGTTGCTGTTGATTGATGAAAATGGTTTGCGGTACAAGTGAGTGACACAACAATGACGCCTAATGGTATTCAGCCGGTAACAAAATTGCTTTACATTTTCATCAAAGAAGCGGCGAAGTTACGTGCCTCTCCATCGCTTTCAAAATATTCCTCAAGTGTTGGCTTTTTAATAAAGTTAATTTTTTCCATAGTTTTTTCTACCACGGCGGTAATGTCTAAAAAGCCGATCCGGTTTTTTAGAAAAGCCCACACCGCAACTTCATTAGCTGCATTTAAAACACAGGCCATATTACCGCCGGTTTTCAGCGCATGAATAGACAAGCCAAGATTTTTAAAGGTTTTATAATCGGGCTCTTCAAAACTGAGTGATGGATATTTTTTAAAATTCAACCGGGGGAAATCGCTTTTTAAACGATTGGGAAAACCGAGTGCATATTGTATCGGCAGCTTCATATCCGGCGGCCCCATCTGGGCTTTTACGCTGCCATCCATAAACTGTACCATACTGTGAATAACGCTTTGCGGATGTATAACCACCTCTACCTGGTCTGGCTGCAGGTTGAACAGCCATTTGGCTTCAATCATCTCCAGGCCTTTATTCATAAGGGTTGCAGAATCTATAGTAATTTTTGCACCCATACTCCAATTGGGATGCTGCAAGGCATGATCTCTTTTTACATTTACGAGGAAGTTGGGTTTTTTCCCCAGGAAAGGCCCGCCACTTGCGGTAAGAATTATTTTTTCAATCGGGTTGCGGGCCTCGCCAACCAGGCATTGAAAAATAGCAGAGTGCTCGCTATCTACAGGAATGATGGGCGCCCGGTTCTGCAATGCCGTATTCATTACAATATCGCCTGCTACCACCAACGTTTCTTTGTTTGCCAGGGCAATCATTTTTCCTTTTGATACGGCTTTCAGCGTAGGTTTAAGCCCGGCAAATCCAACAATGCCGGCGAGCATAATATCGTAGGTGTCAAAATCTGCTACTTCTTCCAGGGCTGTTTCGCCGGTGAAAACCTTAATGGCTTTAGATGATAAAGCAGCTTTTACTTTTTCGTATTTATGCTCATCACCTATTACCACTGCATTTGGAGAAAATTCCAACGCCTGGGTTATAAGCAGTTCATCGTTTGTCTGAGCCGTTAAAATTTCTACTTCCAGTAGATCGCTATGGGAACGGATCACATCCAGTGCCTGTGTGCCGATAGAACCTGTAGATCCAAAAATGGCGATGCGTTTTTTCTGCTCCGCTGCGATCATGCTGTAAATTTAATGTTGAAAAAATAATATATGCGGGGCAATTTACTGTATTAAATCTTTTAAAGCCGAATTGGCTTTGCTAAAATTGAATTGCTCAATAATATCATGCATTAAGCGTGCTATGGCCGTAGTTTGCAAATTATTGATTGATCCTTCATGGGTATGATGAACTGCTGTTTGATAAGTAAAATTATTCTGCTCAATAGCCGAACCAATTTTTTTATAAGCATCACGGAAAGGAATGCCCTGTAAAACCAGCTTGTTTACTTCTTCTACACTAAACAGATATTTATATTTTTCATCTGCAAGAATATTTTCTTTTATGCTGATATTGTTAAGCATTAATGCTGTCATATTGATGCAATTGTGAAGCGTGCCAAATGCAGGAAATAAATGTTCTTTCAGCAACTGCAGATCCCGGTGATAACCACTTGGCAGGTTGGTGGTCATCATCATAATTTCATTTGGCAAAGCTTTTATCCGGTTGCAGTAAGAACGGATCAATTCAAATACGTCAGGATTTTTTTTATGCGGCATAATACTGCTGCCGGTGGTAAGTTCGGCAGGGAAAGAGATGAAATCGAAATTTTGATTCAGATACAAACATGCATCCATGCTTAATTTTGCAAGGGTATCTGCGACGTTTGCCAAAGCTTGTGCGGTGATGCGTTCTGCTTTGCCACGTCCCATTTGTGCATATACAACATTGTAGTTTAAATCAGCGAAGCCAAGTAGTTCTGTGGTAAGCGTTCGGTTAATGGGGAATGAAGACCCATAACCTGCGGCACTGCCCAAAGGATTTTTATTGACAATATTGTAAGCCGCTCTTAATGTTTCTGTATCATCTACCAGGCTTTCGGCATAAGCGCCAAACCAAAGCCCGAATGAGGATGGCATGGCCAGTTGCAAATGGGTGTAGCCCGGCAATAAATGATCTTTGTATTGCTCGGCTTTTTGCTGAAGCAGTTGAAAGAATAATTCAATGGCATGAACAAGGGCTTCAATTTCGTTTCGCAGAAATAATTTTACATCTACCAGCACCTGGTCATTACGGCTCCGGGCAGAATGTATTTTTTTTCCTATGTCACCAAGCTTTTTAGTAAGTAATAATTCAATTTGAGAATGAACATCTTCTACTTCTGCATCAATAGTAAAAGTTGATTGCTGAATGCTGTTGTAAATATTCTGAAGTTCTTTTACAAGCAGGCCCGCTTCTTCATTCGTCAGCAACCCAACACTGGCAAGCATTTTAGCATGTGCAATATTGCCGAGTACATCAAAGGGTGCAAGCATCAGATCAAAATCACGGTCGTTGCCAACAGTAAAATTTTCTACTGCTTTATTTACATCAATGTTTTTTTGCCAGAGCTTCATATTTTGAAGTTATCGTTAATTGTTGGGTTGTAATTAATGAATAATTGATAATTAAATAATGGATAATAAAGAGTCTATTATACAGCAAGACTACAATCTGAATAATTTATCCGTGTTCCATTAAACAATTATCCATTTCTTTTAAAAATTGTTTCCAGTAATTCCACATAAAATCGAATTGCTTCTTCAATATCCTTTACCTGCACGTACTCATCTGCGCTATGACTTTGGTTGCTGTTGCCGGGCCCGCATTTGAGTGAGGGTAATGGCATCAATGCTTTATCAGACAATGTAGGCGAGCCATAAGTTTCTTTGCCTAATGAAATGCCAGCCTGCACAACCGGGTGATTAATATCAATAGAGGAAGAACGTAGCCTGGTGCTCCTGGGCGTAACTGCTGCCACAACATTCTCTTTTATTGTGCTAATAATTTCTTCATGAGAATATAATTCTGTAATGCGGATATCTACAACAAAGCTGCATTCGGCGGGAATTATATTGTGCGCTTTATTTTGGGTACTAATTGAAGTTACCGTCATTTTTACTTCTCCCAATAATGGAGACACTTTTTCAAAATGATAATTTTTTAACCATTCTATTGCCTTCATGGCTTTGTAGATGGCATTTTCTCCTTCATCCCTGGCTGCATGGCCGGCCTCACCATGAGCCACACAATCCAGTACCAGTAAGCCTTTCTCCGCAACAGCCAATTGCAACTGTGTAGGCTCTCCTACTATGGCAAAACTATTTGAATGAATAAAATATTTATTGAAATCTTCATTAGCAAACAATTTTTCAATCCCATTCGTGCCGCTTATTTCTTCCTCCGCTGTTGCAGCAAAAACAATATTATAGGCAAGATTTTCTTCTTCATAAAAATATAAAAATGCAGCGATAAGACTTACCAATGATGCGCCTGCATCTGTGCTGCCCAGTCCGAATAATTTACCTCCCTCCAGTTTTGCATTAAACGGATCGTTGGTATAGGCTGAATTAGCCGCAACAGTATCGTGATGTGAATTTAAAAGTATAGAAGGTTTGGCCGCATCAAAATATTTATTGGTACACCAGATATTGTTTAGAAGGCGGAAGGCAAGGACATTTCTTTCTTTCAAAAAAAAATCAATACAGTCAGCAGTTTTGCTTTCTTCTTTGCTTAGAGAAGGTATCCCAATAAGTTGTTGCAGCAAACCGATTGCATCATCATAAAGTATATTTATTTCTTGTTTAATCATTTATGATGGCTGTGCCGCATTGGTGATCAATTAACTTGTGCAGGTTATCTGCATGGCCGATGATAATATTCTGTACACCGGATTGCAATGCTGCAAAAGCATTATCCAATTTGGGTAGCATACCTGCAGAAATAATATTTTTTTCTTTTAATTCTTTGTAAGAGGAATCACTAATCTCTCCTATAGTGCTTGCATCATCGGATGCGTTAAGTAACACCCCCTTCTTTTCAAAACAATAAATTAATGAAACTGTATATGTTGTCGTCATTGCTTTCGCAATTTCACTGGCAATCGTATCCGCATTAGTATTCAGCAATTGCCCGTTTTTATCGTGTGTTAGCGGGGCTAATACAATCGCCATATTCAAGTGTAATAATTGATTTATAAGGCCGGTATTTATCTTATCGATATCCCCTGCAAAGCCGTAGTCAATTCCGGAGTTTATTCTTTTATGTGCAAGTATGATATTTCCATCTGCACCGGTCAGGCCAAGGGCATTACAATTTTGTGCCTGCAATTTTGAAACAATATCTTTATTAAGGTAACCGGCGTACACCATCGTTACAACTTTTAATGTTTCTGCATCAGTAATTCTTCTGCCATCAATTAATTGCTGCTTAATACCCATGGCTTCGGCTACACGGGTAGCTAATTTACCACCGCCATGTACTAATATTTTTTTCCCTTTTACAGCAGCAAAATCTTCCAGGAAGGAGTAGAGCTTTGCTTCATCGTCAATGATATTTCCACCAATTTTTATGATATACAATTTCTCCATTGCGCTACTTTTTCGAATTCAATATTTCTGCCAACACAGCCTGTACTGCCCATACCCTATTGGCCGCTTGCGCTGTCACGAGGCTGTTAGGTCCATCCAATACCTCATCGCTAAGTTCTACATTTCTTCTTACAGGCAGGCAATGCATAACTTTTGCATTGCTACTGATCGCTAATTTTTCGTTTGTCAGCATCCAATCAGTATGATTACCAGGCATAGCTCCATAATCTTTAAAGGAACTCCAGTTTTTTACATATACAAAGTCTGCATTTTTCAATGCTTCGTCTTGGTTATGTGTAACACAGGCCCCTTGTGTGAATTGCTGATCGAGTGCATATCCATTAGGATGAGTAATAACAAAATCAGCTTTTCCCCAGGCATTTATCCATTGGGAAAATGAATTGGCAACACATTGTGGCAATGGCTTAATGTGCGGCGCCCAGCTTAAAATTATTTTAGGTTTCCGGGTTGGTATTTCCAATTTTAAATTTTCTTCTATCGTAATAATATCTGCCAGGGATTGCAGCGGATGCAGCGTGCTGCTTTCTAAACTCACTACCGGTATGCCGGCATATTTTATAAATTGATTAAGAATTATTTCTGCATAATCCTCTTCCCGGTTTTGTAAGGAAGGAAAAGTGCGAATACATAATATGTCAAAGAAAGCACCTAAAACCGGTGCCGCATCCTTTACATGTTCTGCCGTAGTTCCATTCATAACAGCGCCTTCGGAAAATTCCAGTGCCCAGCCTTCTTTATCTACATTAAAAATAATAGCCTCCATTCCAAGATTTTTTGCGGCTACCTGGGTGCTGATCCGGGTACGCAGACTTGGGTTTAAAAATAACAGGCCGATTTTTTTATCTATTCCTAATAACTTATCTGCAAGAGGATTTGCTTTATACAATAATGCCTTATTTACCAGCGCATCAATATTATCAACATCATTTACAGAGATAAAATTTTTCATGCCGTGAGTTCTGTTTTAATAGCAGCTAAAAAAATATCTGCTTCTGCTTTTGTTATATTTAATGCCGGTAAAAGCCTGATCACATTTGGTTTTGCTTCCCCGGTAAAAATTTTGTGCTTATACAAAAGATTTTTTTTCACCCCCGCAAACTCATCAGGTAACTGAATACCTATCATTAATCCTTTGCCCCGTACCTCAATAATGTTTGGAAGTTTTACTAATTCTTCCATCAAATAATTACCAACAGTTTCCACATTTTTCATGAGGTCATTATTTTCTATTTCTTCCAGGACAGCTAATGCTGCAGCACATGCCAGGTGGTTACCACCAAAAGTGGTGCCCAGCATAAAATATTTTGCATGAAATTTAGGTGCAATGGAAATGCCTGCCACCGGGAAACCATTGCCCATACCCTTTGCCATGGTATAAATATCTGCATCTACGCCGGCAAAATCATGTGAATAAAATTTTCCGCTGCGGCCGTAGCCACATTGCACCGCATCTGCAATATAAACAGCATCATTTTTATCGCATAATCTTCTTATCGCCTGCAAAAAATTTTCTGTTGCAAGATTAATTCCACCCACACCCTGTATACCTTCTATAATAACAGATGATATTTCATATTGCATAAAAGCAGCTTCCAGGGCGGCTTCATCATTAAATGGCAGAAAAATAACATTCTCAGTCTCATTTACCGGCGCAACAATAGACGGATTATCCGTGGCTGCAACTGCCAGGGAGGTACGGCCGTGAAACGCTTTTGTAAAAGCAATTATCTTTTTTCTGCCATTATAAAAAGAAGCCAATTTTAAGGCGTTCTCATTGGCTTCTGCCCCAGAGTTACACAAAAACAACTGATAATTTTCTTTGCCCGAAACTTTGCCCAATTTACCTGCAAGCTCCTGCTGCAAAGGAATTTTTATTGAGTTGGAATAAAAAGAAATTTTATGCAACTGATCTTCAATCCTTTTTACCCAATGCGGATTGGTATGGCCAATACTGATAACGGCATGACCACCATAAAGATCCAGGTATTTTTGACCCTTATCATCCCAAACATAATAGCCATCAGCTTTTACAATGGTAACATCATTTAAAGGATATACATCAAATAGATTCATGCCCCTGTCCCCTAAAGGGGGAACTTTGTTTGTTAGTTATTAATTAAAAACTACACTTGAATTTTATCAATTACAAATTATCAGTTAACCATAGATCATTAAAAATAATTTGCTTTTAATTTTAATCCTGTTGTTTCTTCGAGCCCAAACATCAGGTTCATGTTTTGTATTGCCTGGCCGCTGGCGCCTTTTAATAAATTATCTATAGCTGAATGAACGACCAGGTTATCATCCACTTTTTCTAAATGAATAATCGCTTTATTGGTATTCACTACCTGTTTTAAGCTGATAGGCTCCTGGCTGATAGTAACGAAAGGATGAGCGTTATAAAAATCATTGTACAGCGCCGTTAGTTCAATTATACTGAGTGAACATTTTAGCTGAGAGCTAACAAATATTCCACGGGTAAAATCGCCACGCCAGGGTACAAAATTTAAAGCCACATTTTCATTCTGCAATTGCGATAGTGATTCTCCTATCTCGCCTAAATGCTGATGCGATAAGGTTTTATATGCCTGGATATTATTTGCCCGCCAACTGAAATGAGAAGTGGGTGAAAGCGATTGCCCTGCACCGGTAGAACCGGTAATACCCGTGGTGTAAACTTCTTTTAAAATACCTGCTTTTGCCAAAGGCAAAAGGCCAAGTTGTATTGCAGTTGCAAAACAACCGGGGTTTGCTATGCTATCAGCATTTTTAATCACCTCCCTGTTTAATTCCGGCAGGCCATAAATAAAATTTCTTCCGGCAATGGATGCGTTTTCTTTCAACCGGAAATCATTGCCAATATCAATCAATTTAATATGGGATGGAATATCATTGTCTTCCAAAAAAAAAATAGCTTCTCGGTGTCCGGCACAAAAAAATAAAACGTCAATATCAAAATGATGCGCTGCAGAAAAAAGTATGTTTGTTTCACCTGCCAGGTCTTCATGTACTTTACTTAACAGGTTACCAGCATTGCTTTTACTTTGCACAAAACTAATTTCTGCCCCTGCATGATTCAATAATATCCGCACCAACTCGCCGCCTGTATAACCGGCACCACCGATGATACCGAGTTTAATCTTTTGAGCCATCTGCTTCTTTTTTTATTGAATGGTAAATACCTGTTTGGTTACCGAATATTTTTGAAAAGCCCCTGACATCCTCGCCGGTCCAGCCACTATTCATTTCGCCATAAGTGCCAAAGCGATTGCTCATCAAATCATATGCAGATTCAATGCCGGTAACTACAAAACGGTATGGCAGCAATTCAACAAATACGGCACCGGTAACATGTTGCTGTGTACTTTCAAAAAAAGCTTCTATATCTCTCATTACCGGATCCATTACCTGCCCCTCATGCAGCCAGTTGCCGTAAAACTGTGCCAACTGATCTTTCAAATTTAACTGCCATTTGGTAAGCACATGTTTTTCTAAAGCATGATGCGCTTTTAAAATTACCATTGGCGCTGCGGCTTCAAAACCAACACGACCTTTTATGCCAATGATAGTATCGCCCACATGTACGTCTCTCCCGATAGCATAAGGCCCGGCAATGTTTTGCAGGAATTGTATGGCTTCAGATGGATGCGAAAAGATTTTGTCATCAACCATCGACAATTGACCTTTGACAAATGACAACCTAATATTTTGTGATTGTAATGATTTATCCAATTGTGTTGGCCAGGCTTCCTCCGGCAACATCCCATTGCTCTTGAGCGTTTCTTTACCACCCACACTGGTGCCCCACAATCCTTTATTAACGGAATATGCAGCCTTTTCAAAATTCATTGTAACACCGTTCTCCTTTAGGTAATTTATTT
>JBDUCK010000423.1:0-2605 GCA_040003485.1 Ferruginibacter sp.
CATCAAACCCGGATGTATATTTTTCTTTTATCTAAAATAAAACCTACCAGCCAGCAGAAGAGCATTACACTTACGGCAAATAAAAGCGAACCGAAATAATTGCCGGCACCAATAAAAATATGCTGATAGAGCCATTGATAGAAGCTTGTCTTTTCATCTGCACGGAAAAAATACAGCAACGTAGCGCCAAGTTCAGACAAGAGGTAAATGAACAACGGGTTGCGGCCAAACACTTCAAAAAAATACGTCCACCCATTTATCTTTTTAAAACTGATGACATAAATAAGCGCAGATAATATTATACAATCCAGGCCTACGGTGAGCAGCACAAAAGAGCTTGTCCATAATTTTTTATTTACCGGAAAATTTAAATTCCACAATGATGCTAAAAATAGAAAAGCCGCACCCCAGAGTACCAAAACCACCAGGCCTTTGTAAGTGTTTCCATTCTTCTGAATATATCTACCGACCGTAAAACCGGCAATCACATTTGCCACGGCCGGCATAGTACTTAGCAAACCTTCGGGATCAAAAGCCACGCCTTCGCCATGATACAAATGGCTTTCTCCCAGGAGCCATTTATCTATTAAAAACCCTTCGTTGCCCTGCATGCTTAAAGGGTTTACAGCATCGCCAAATGAATTTAAAATAATCCAGTAAGCCAGCAAAAAGATAACCGCAATAATAACTGCAGCTTTTGGTTTGCAATAATAAATAATGAGAGAAGCAATGCCATAACACAAGGCAATGCGCTGCAACACGCCAAACACACGGGTATCAGAAAAAGGAAAACTTACAAAATTTCCTGCTATATCACTTTTTACAAAAGGGAACCAATACATCAGGTAGCCTAATAAAAAAATAATAAAAGTGCGTTTAAGTATTTTCCACAAAGCCTGTTGCTGAGAAAGGGTATTCCATTTAAGCATTACAAAACTCATGGCATTGCCTACGGCAAATAAAAAAGATGGGAACACAAGATCGGTGGGGGTAAAGCCATTCCATTTTGCATGCAGCAAAGGAGCATAGGTGGTAGCGCCGTTGCCCGGTGTGTTTACAATTATCATAAAACAAATGGTCATTCCCCGGAATACATCCAGTGCAGTAAAGCGTTGTGAAGCTATCGTCATATAATTGTAAGTTGTGGTTATACAAAATAATCATTTTTTTATTCACACATAAACCTTTGTAACTTTAAGTATCTCCATTTTTTAATTTTAAAATACTGTTTATGCCAAAATCATGGACACGCCGGGATGCCTTACGTGCATTAGGCCTTTCATTAGGAACTGCTGCTTTGCCTTTTTCTACCTGGGCTGTAGATGAAAATAAGAACCGCATTTTACTACCGCAGCGAAAATTGAATCTGGATAAACCTGTTACTGCCATTACCTGCGGCGCAGGCAACAGGGGTAATGTTTATGGGGGATTTTCCCTGGAGTATCCTGACCAGTTAGACATTGTTGGTGTGGCCGAACCCATTGCCATACGCAATGAACGCTATGCAAAAAAGCACAACATAAAAGACGAAAACAGGTTTGTAACCTGGGAGGATGTTTTTAAAAAACCAAAATTTGCTGATGCAATAATTATTACCACACCGGATAATTTACACTACGGCCCCTGCATGAAAGCATTGGCAATGGGATATGATGTGTTGCTGGAAAAACCAATTTCGCCCAGCGAAAAAGAATGCCGTGATATTTTAGCGTTGGCAAAAAAAACCGGGAGGGTTGTGGCCGTTTGCCATGTGTTGCGCTATGCCCCATATTTTGTAAAACTGAAAGAAATTATGCAGAGCGGTGTGCTGGGAGAAGTGATAAGCATACAGCACATGGAGCCTATTGAACATATACATATGAGCCACTCATATGTTCGTGGCAACTGGCACAACAGTAAAGAAACCACACCCATCATTCTTGCAAAATCATGCCACGACCTGGACATATTAAAATGGATGACAGAGAAGCACTGCACCCATATACAGGCATTTGGAGATTTAAAATGGTTCACCAAAAAAAATGCGCCCGAAGGAAGTACGGCACGCTGTACAGATGGCTGCAAGGTAGAAGCTACCTGCCCTTACTCTGCCCTGGATATTTATTACCGCAAGCGCCAGCGCAATTATGTGTTTGATTTGCCCGATGATAAAGACAAGCAGGCGGTATACGTTTTAGAGCAATTAAAAGCGACCAATTACGGCCGTTGTGTTTATCGTATGGATAACGATCAGCCAGACCATTACACTACTAATATTTTATTTGATGGCGGACTTACTGCAGCATTTTCTATGGAGGCATTTACCTCGTATGAAGGCAGAAGAACAAGAATAATGGGAAGCCTGGGTGATGTGGTAGGAGATATGACTTCGTTTACCATAACAGATTTTTTAACCGGCAAAAAAACAGAGTGGAAGCAAGACTCAGACGGCCATGGTGGCGGCGACTGGCGCCTTGCAGCAGATTGGGTAAAAGCAGTGTCGCAGCATAACCCATCATTACTTACCTCTACCATTGATGCTTCTATTGAAAGCCATGTAATGGGTTTTATGGCAGAAGAAAGCAGGAAAAATAAAAAGGTAATGGAAGTAAAATTGTAGGTGGGA
>JBDUCK010000134.1:0-8708 GCA_040003485.1 Ferruginibacter sp.
TCATCATATTGCTGATGATAAGGCCTTTTAAATTATCCTGGTATTTTAATGCGTATTGCATGGCTAGTATACCGCCCCATGAATGGCCGAGCAGGTAAAAATTATTTTTATCCAGGTTTAATGCAGTACGCACCTGTTCTACCTCTTCTACAAATCGTGGCAGGTCCCACATGCTGGTATCTTTTGGGTTATCGGAGTTACCGCAACCCAGTTGATCGTAATAAATAAATTCTATGCCTTCCGCCGGTAAAAAGTTTTCCATGCATTCAAAATATTCATGCGTAGCGCCCGGGCCACCATTCAGCAACAGCAGTTTTATTTTGGGATTATTGCCAAACTGTTTTGTCCATACATTAAATTTTCCTTTAGGGGTTTGGATAGAAACCATTTTTATACCACCGGTTTGTATTCCCGTATCTGTATTTTTAAAATAATCATTCACGGCAGTATCCTGCAGGTGATTGACAGCGTGAGTGCAGGAAACAAGTAATAGCATTGCTGCCAATACAATCAATAGATTTTTCATTGCGTTTGTTTTAATGATGGTGGAATAATATCAATAATAATTTTTGAATATGGTTTGCTTTATTTGCGGCCAATCTTCTTTTATAAAACTGTAAATAACAGAATCCCTTATCGTACCAGTTTCATTTATCATATGCCTTCTTAAAATACCTTCTTTTACTGCACCAATTTTTTCCATGGCATTTTGGGACCGCAGATTGGTGAGACTTGTTTTTAATTCGATACGGTTTAAATCTATTGTTTCAAAAGCGTAACTCAGTAGCAAAAATTTACAATTACGGTTTAGGCCGGTGCGTTGCAATAATGGATGGTACCAGGTCCAACCAATT
The DNA here is from genome assembly GCA_040003485.1 of Ferruginibacter sp. GTDB lineage: Bacteria > Bacteroidota > Bacteroidia > Chitinophagales > Chitinophagaceae > Ferruginibacter. The sequence continues at coordinate 855 of JBDUCK010000134.1, forward strand.
TCCAGGCGCTTATGTTCCAGGCTGATATTACCAAACCTTGTGCAGCCACCGTATTTGTTTTCCTGTTTATCAAAAATGGCAAAAGGGTAGGCGGTTTTATTTTGTTTGTCAGCCATTGCCTGGTTAAAATACTTTCTAAAATCGTCTTTTGATTTTACCGTTACCGAAGTGAATTGCCATAGTTCCTTATTCATAGCTATTTCGCATAAGGACTCAAAATGCACTTCCTGCAGGGGTTGCAGCCTTGCCCTGTCGTTTTCTAAAATAATTTCTTTCTCTAAAAAATTGTTCATGCTATCTTAGATTTTATCTGAAAATATCTGCTGATAATACTACTATCAATTTGTTGCAGGCATTTCGAAGGAAAGATACTTTATTTAAGAATAATAGTGAGTGGGGCAGAAACCTTAAGGCAGCTTTGTAAGTGGTAATGTATAATTTTTGCATTCTGTTTTTACCTAAGCGAACGGTCGGTGAAGCTATGAACCGGGGCGGTGGAAACTTCAGGATGGTATTGAATAGCTTGCTTAACGGGCATGTCCGATATTAATGCAGTAATACTGATACAATAAATAACCGGGAATTGCAAATAGGAACATATATTCTTATAAAAAGGCATAACGCAGAAACAGATTTTCCATTCTTTTTGGATAGTATAAATTATACTGACATTATATCGGTTTTGAAGTGAATCGGAATCTCTGCCTTGCCCGTAATGGCAAAACAAAAGACTGGTATTATAAATTCCGGAACGTTAAATTTTTTTGTTTGTAAAATAAATATGTTATTTCACGTTTAATAGCGACAATCATTCTTTACTCTATTTTTATTGAACAGTTGTTTACATTAATTTGCACGCTTAAATAACCAAACCATCATTCCGTTTATCCATGTATAAAATTCAGGTCTTCATAGCTGCAATTGCAGTTTCCGCATCCCTTATTTCCTGCACCCAAAACACCAGCACTGCAGAAGTCATTAACAGAGATGGTAAAACCAGCCCTGAAAAGCTCAGGGAGAAAAAGCAGGTATTTGATTCAAAAGATTATGCTGACAGGATGAAAGCTCTTGCCATTGGCGATACAACCGGCCGTTGGCCTGTAAACACTGTGGATCCCAATGCCGGGGCTATATTGCCTTATAACAGGATTGTAGCCTATTATGGAAACCTTTACTCAAAAAGAATGGGAATTTTGGGCGAATTACCCAAACAGGAAATGCTGGACAAACTTATGGGCGAAGTAAAAAAATGGGAAGCCGTAGATAGGAGCCTGCCGGTAATACCATGTTTGCATTATGTGGCTATTACCGCACAAGCAGCAGGTGATAAAAAAAGAATGCGCATGCCTTTTCACCAGATAGATACTATCATGAGCTGGGCTAAAGAAATTAATGCCCTGGTTTTTTTAGATATCCAGACTGGATGGAGCACATTGCAGGAGGAAATCCCCACCCTGGAAAAATACCTTCAATTGCCAAATGTACACCTGGGAATTGACCCTGAATTTTCCATGAAATTTGGAGATGTTCCGGGTACACGGATTGGCACATTTGATGCAGCAGATATAAACTATGCCGTTAGTTACCTCGATACTCTTGCAAAGAAATATAATCTTCCGCCAAAAATATTAGTCGTACATAGGTTTACACAAGGCATGGTTACCAATGCTGCTCAAATAAAGCCAACCGCTAACGTACAGGTGCTGATGGACATGGATGGCTGGGGCGACAAAATTTTAAAACGCTCAACCTGGCTCAGGTACATTCAAAAAGAGCCTGTACAATTTACCGGGTTTAAACTGTTCTATAAAAACGATACAAAAAAAGACCCAGACGGCTTATACACGCCTGAAGAATTAAACCAGTTTATTCCTAAACCTATTTATATACAGTACCAGTGAGGAAACGAATTTTTATTGCCCTCTTCGGTATTTTGGGCATGATGGCCTGCAAGGAAAACAACAATAAATCTGTACCCGAAACGCCTGGCATCGATGCTGCTTCTGACAAAGGAGCCACAGAAAACAGCTCTAAAAAAATAGCTGATGCAGCCACAATAATGGCAATGCCGCAGGTACCTGTGCTATGCTATCATCATATCAGAAACAGAAACGAAAGCTATTCGGTATCGCCACAAAATTTTGCTATACAAATGAAGCTGTTGAGTGATAGCGGTTATCATACGGTATTACCTGGAGACCTGTATCAATACCTTGCCTTTGGTAAACGCCTGCCTGCAAAACCTGTAATGTTAACCTTCGACGATACTGACCTGGAGCAATATACGATTGGATATGCTGAAATGAAGAAACATGATTTTAAAGGGGTATTTTTTATCATGACCATTTCGATAGGCAGGCCAAGATATATGAACCGGGACATGCTGAAACAACTGGCTGATGAAGGCAATGCTGTTGAGGGCCATACGTGGGACCATCATATGGTCACAAAATATACTGCTGCAGATTGGGACACACAAATTACACAAGCCAATGCTAAAACTGAATCTATTACAGGCAAAAAAGTTCAGTATTTTGCCTATCCTTTCGGGCTTTGGAAAGATTCATCTATCGCCCCGCTGAAGGAAAGAAATGTAAAAATGGCTTTCCAGCTTTCCACGAAACGTGACAGCCTTCAACCAATATACACCGTAAGGAGAATGATTGTTCCCAGCAACTGGAGTGCAGATGGGATGCTGAAAGCAATGAAAAGCACTTTTAGTAAATAAAAATAAAGGTCTCTTTTTCCACAAGGTCCTCAGCCCACACACTTTGCCTGAGGAGAGACGTTGCATGGAAGACGGCGGAGTATTTTGTTTACACTTTATGCTTACTTAAAATGGTTGCGCCAGATCAGTAGCATAACCCCTGCTATAGCCAGCAAAGAATACAGGTAACTTTTTGTAGTCACTTTTTTGCCATACATGGTTACGCTTACCAGCATAATTGATACAGGTAGCAGGGCGAAAATAGTAAAAGCAACAGCCGTGTTCATTCTTGTAATAGCCATCAACGAAAATGATAAGCCTATTATAGCACCAAACAAAACACCTGTAAAAAGTAAACCACCTTTTTGCATATTTAAAAATGGTTTAATAAATGCGGTATGTTTATTCCGGCCAATATCAAAAAAAAGCAGGGTAGTAAAAGCGGTAAGAATACGTATCCAGGTGCCATGAAACTCGGAAATATTTTTGCCGGTTTCAGTAAATGTTTTTTTAGACAGGATGAAAGCAAGCCCGGTTAAAGCTGAAGCTGCAATACCAAATAAAAGCCCTTGCAGCGGTCGTCCATAGTTTTCCTTTTTTACTTCTTCTCTTTCTGATTGGCTGTTTATCATCAGCAACAATGCGGTGATAGTAAGCAACATGGCAGCCATGCCAACCAGGTTAATGCTTTCATTTAAAAATAGCCAGCCAAAAATCCATGCAAACCCCGGAGTTAATGTAGTAATCATTGTTCTTCTCCTGGCACCCAGTATCCGTAGCGAATCATAACTTAGATAATCTCCAATTGATTTGCCAATAATACCCGAAATACCCAGCCATATCCAATTTGAGGCATAGGGTTTTGTAAATAACTCCACCGGGTTTAAACCATCTCTAATACAAACAACAAAAGCCAATAAAAAAGTGCTTACAAAAAGTGCAGATTTATTTATTACGGCAGGAGCTTCCAGGCGGGAAAGTTTGGCAAGCACAAATGTTGACACGGTCCAGGAAGCTAATGTAATAAAAGCAAACATGTAGCCGTTATTCATAATTTTGATTGCGGCATAAAGATAAGTTGCCTGCTCCATTATTTTTATTCTGCTGTAACAGGGTCAATAATTTTAGTAACCTTGCTTATTTTATTTGCATGAAAGCCGCCATAGCTTGCATGCTCCAGCAGTGCTTCTTCATCCGGTGCTATGTACACACAATACAATTTATTATCCGTTACATAGCTTTGTACCCAATGCACTTTAGCTTGCATATTGTTCAGCACTTCGCAAGATTGCTGTGCCATATCTTTCAGTTCGTTTTCAGAAAGTAAACTGGCAGCCGGCCAATCCCTTTCAATTAAATACCTTGGCATAACCATAAATTAATTGTGATTCGTCATAGCGCATAAGATGCCCTCAGGGAAGTAACCATATTGCGGGTTTTATACTGCTCATCTTTATTGATATTTAGCAGGCCGGGAGTAAAACGAAGTCCCACACCGAATTTATTTTTAAACTGATAACCTACACCAATAGGGATGCCCACATCAAACTTTTTTAAATTATCTTTTATATTCTCACCCTTATTCTTTGCGCTTAATAAAACACCTGGTTGCACACCTGCCTCCGCAAAAAAGCCTTGTCGTTGCTTTTGGTACCGGGCAAGTACAGGAAAGTTTAAATAATTAAGCCGTGAGGTGGCAGAAGAATTGCCGTAATCACCGCCGGGAATATATTCGTATGACTTATACTTGCCCCCCTGCATAGAATAAATTGCTCCCAATCCTAATCCCACATTATCAGATAATTTAGCTACTGGTATTTGTATGCCGGTTTGTACTCCAAAAACATTGCTAAAGTCAGGGGAATTACCAGTTAACGTAGCTGCATCAGCTCCCAGAATAATTTCCAGAAGATCCAACTTCGCCTTCTTCGGATTATCCTCTACCTCCTTATTCTGAGCATCCAGAATACCCATTGACCCCAAAAAAAATAAGATCATAAATACCTTTTTCATAATTTTTAATTTTGAATGGTTAAAAAATAATTATAGTTAAATAGTTAAAAGTTGGCAATCAGGTTTTGCGATCTATCAAGTGCCGGTGATTTAAATGTTCCGAATTTTATATAAGGGACCCATGATGAACCGGATAATAATAATTTTTTCAAATCGCCATACAAACCACATGGCGAACCTCCTCTTCCAAATATGAAAGGAAACTTTACTTTGCTAACCGGTAAAGTTTCAATGCCGGGCAATGAATTAAAAACTTCCATCACATATTCGTAGCAATTATACCTTTTCAGGTTGTATTTTTTTTTGGAGAATTCGATACATTTCTCCAGGAGCAAAGCAAACTCTTCCTTTGATAATTTCTTTTCTAATGAAACATCATACTCCCTGTCGCTGTTATCCAAAATTTCTGACCTTACCTGTTTAATAAGACATGTTACAGGTAGTCGCGGATAAAAACCAAATGAGCGTATTACTACAGCTTCTGGAGTTACGTTATTTTGCTTTGACAGGACTAAAAACACATGGCCCGGCTCTCCTTTTTTATATACGCATTTGGGGTTGCTATTATCCGGCAGATCTGCGCAAATTGTTATGGAGTATTCAGCGGTATTATCCAACGGGTAAAAAACCTGCAGATAATTTCCCATAATGATCGGTTTGGCTTTTTTAATCTTTGTGGAGTGAGTTGAGTCTTTATAAGCGCTGGCGCCGTTGCCGCAAAAAGCATGCATTACTGAAACTGATAAAAGTAATGCCTGTAATAAAATGATTTTAGCAGATGCCCGGATAAAATGTAAAAAATTCATACCAGAATTATTTGTGTTTAAAAAAATACTTTTATCTGCGCATTACCGGCAGCTCACCTCGGCATAATAATATTGGCTTTTAAAATCCTGCTCGGCCTGTGTACTGCAGGCATCCTGGGTTGCAATTATATTGCTACCGTTGAGGGCGGTACAAGTACGGCAAACGGGTTTCTCCCTGTTCTTTGCACATCCATGGAGGGTAAAAACAAAAGCAAATAATACTGCTGTTTGTACAATTTTATTTTTTTTCATAATTAAAAATTTAATCGTTAAAAATTATTGGTTTAAGATTTTATGTATTTCATTTATTTCGTAATGAATTGATGAAAATCTTATTCAAAAATATCGGGCCTTACCAAAAAATGCAAACCAATGCAACCCCCGATTGTCAAATGCCAAAAGATATCGTTTGAACTTTAATTATTATCCATCAATTAGTTATGTGAATAATAAATAAAATGCTACAGCATTTTTTTTTATAAAAAATCATTATATCCTTATCTTACATAGTATGCAGAAAAGCTTATTAGAAGAAACGTGTGAACTGGTAAAGTCTCTTACCAAAAGTGAAAAACGGTATTTTAAACTCTATACAAAATTTCAGCAGGGAGATAAAAGTTATTTAAAATTGTTTGATATACTGGACAAATTAACCGGGTGTAACGAAAAGCTAATCAGTCAAAAATTTCTTTTAAAACACAGGGCTACCAACTTTGCTGCAGTAATAAAATATTTGTTTGATCAGATAATTGGGTCACTAAAATCTTATGGTGCATATAGAGATTTAGACAGCGACCATACCAACATGATTGAAACTTATAAAGTGCTTCATTATAAAGGGCTGCACGGGCAAAGTGAAAAATTATTAAAAAGAATAAAACAGGTGACCTGGGATGACGACGCTTTTACCAGGCATTTTTCAGTATTGCTGATGGAGTACCACAAAGAATTTTTTAATCCTGATGATGCCCGGCCGGCACAGGTTATAAGAATATTAAAAGAGCGGAGGGAGACACTGGATATTATTGACAACTTCCTGAAGGTTGGCGAAACATTTACTTTGCTGCGTTTGCAATTACGAAAAAAATTATACTGTCGTAATAAAAAAGATAAAGATGAACTTACTGAAATTATAGCGCCACTTTTAAAAACCACGGAAGCAGATATGCTTTCCCGTACGGCATTGGGTATGCGTAATGTAACACTATGCGATTATTACCTCGCTACCGGCCAACCAAAGAAGGCATTCGAAACCTCTAAAATTTACCTGGAGTTACGCAAGAATGCAGGCAGCAATGATAAACTGGACCTGCAAACGCTAAATGAATACTTTCAGCATATTGCCATATCCGTCCGCAGTGGTTTCTTTGAGGGGTTTGAAGAAAATGCAAAGCAGTATAAAATATTACTGGATACAGTACGCAACAAAGAAAAATATTTTATTGCTTATGAAAAATGGCATAACTGCATGTTGATGTATTACAACCGCACGGGCCAGTTTGAACAGGGTGCCGCCTTCATTGAAACTGAAGATAAGAAAGGGCAGGTAGAAAATAATTTTAGTATGAAGTCTAAAATAACACGCTGGTATTTTTACGCTTACAACTTATACGCCCGCCAGCAATACAAAAAATCATTACAATACATTCAGCGTATAATGAACCAGGCAGATACGGATATAGATGAATACAGCTACGCCAAACTTTTGCTTATGTTTATTCATTACGACTTAAAAAACTTTGAGTTGCTGGAGTACCAGGTACGGTCTGCCCAGCGGATGCTGGAAAAGAAGCAGCGGCTGTACCAGGCTGAAAAGTTGATGCTTGATTTTTTTAAAAACGTAAATGGAGTAGATTCGAAGTTGGTACAGCAGCAAAAAGTAGCTGCGCTGCAACTGGCAATTGAGAGGCTTTTCAAACAGTCGTTTGAAAAGGGTTTTATTTTTTATTTTGATATTGTATCATGGCTGCAAAGCCAGTTAGAGAAAAAAACATTTGCAGCAGTAGTATCAAAAAATACAGCGCTACCGGCTCTAAATAAAAGTGTTCTTCGCTAAAAGAGTTTCTTATAACTTATCAGTATTGATACCCCTGTTTTTATTTTGATATTGATGTCAATTATTTTTTTTCTCCTTGTAATAATTATTAATCCTTGGCTTTTAAAAATAAATTTTAAATGCCCTGCTATTCTCAGCAACGTCTCTCCAATTGCCTTGTGGGCGGACTGAGGACGTTGCGCCTGTTAGTTTAAGGGTTATAATTGGATGCAACAATTTTGCTTCGTTTTCGCAACGTCCTCAGCCCACACTTGGCTTGAGGAGAGACGGTG
>JBDUCK010000424.1:0-2591 GCA_040003485.1 Ferruginibacter sp.
TAAACCAATGTATTTCCGTTCTCCACAAATTCTTTTTCAATAAAGTTATTGGCTACTTGCTTAAACTGTTGTTCTTTGTATAAAGAGACAGCAAAAAAAGCACTTGGTAAAAGCATTAAAAACACAATTGCTGTTACACTATATTTCACTTGCCTTTGATGCTTAATATCTATTTGTTTTGAGGCTGGATATTTTAAATACTTAACAATGCTGAAAGTTGCGATGCAAATAAAAACACAATTGATACTATACAAAAACAATGCACCCATAAAGAATTTCCAATTTGCAGTTGCCAGACCGTACCCTGCTGTGCAAAGCGGCGGCATTAAGGCTGTCGCAATGGCAACTCCCGGAATTGGGTTCCCTTTTTCAACTCTTGTTATGGCTATTACACCAACTAATCCGCCGAAAAAGGCAATAAGAACATCATAAATATTAGGTGAGGTCCGTGATAATAATTCTGATTGAACCTCTTTAAAAGGGCTCAGATAAAAATAAACTGCCGCAACAACTAAGCCCACTATTGTTGCAGTTAAAAGATTCAGCAATGATTTTCTTAAAAGGCCGAAATCGTAAATGCCCAAAGCAAAACCAGCTCCAACGATGGGGCCCATTAACGGCGAAATAAGCATTGCGCCAATAATTACTGCCGTTGAGTTTACATTAAGTCCAATTGAAGCCACCATTATTGCACAGGCTAAAACCCAAAGATTATGACCCGTAAAAGAAACATTGGCTTTTACATTGACTAACGTTTTTTGCTTGTCTTCCTCGCCTTTATGCAGATTAAAAAGTTCTGTTATAAAATTTGTCATATAGTAGTCTGTTCAAAGTTCGTAGGGTGTCCGCTATGCTTGCCTATTGACCTACCCCAGGTCATCGCCGCCAAATGAAAAAGGCAATAATTGGCTGGCCTTTTCTATTATAAAAACTTCACCTTCCATACCGGTAAGAATAAGGCGGATGGGTTTTTTGGTGCGGTCTTCATACTCCCGTAATGCCTGCCTGCACATACCACAGGGAGATACGGGCTTTTTGCTTTCTCCCTTAGCGTTGGTATTGTGATAGCTTATGGCCATAGTTTCAATAGGCACATCGGTATGCAGCATGGCAGCGGATGATAATAAAACCCTTTCGGCGCAGATACCTACAGGGTAAGAAGCATTTTCCTGGTTAGTGCCACTTACGGTTTCTCCATTGGATAATTTAGCCACCGCACCTACCAGGAAATGACTGTAAGGAGCATACGCTTTTGCCGTTACTTTTCTTGCAGCTTCCACCAGGGCGGCATCTTCTTTATTTAAATCATTACTGGTTTCATATACTTCGTATCCAAATTTTATTTCTGCTTTTTTCATGTGCATATTTTTATTTTGCCGGCAAGGCGGAAAGGCGTTGAGAAAAAATTAATTATAAATAAATACTTCCCGCCTTTTCGCCTTGCCGGTAATTTAGAGAGATAAAAAATCCTCCCCACATTTACGCAGAGAGGATATTATTGAAATTACTATTTATTTACAAGAGTATCTCTATTTATTTAATACTGTTGAAAAGGCGCTTCCATCTTGGCCTGTTCTCCCAGCTAAACCAGATCAGGGAGGCTTTGCCTACCACATGATCTTCGGGTACAAACCCCCAATATCGGCTATCCAGCGAATTGTGCCTGTTATCTCCCATCATCCAGAAATAATTCATTTTAAAAGTATAGGATGTTGCAGCCTGCCCGTTAATTAATATTTGTCCATTGCGGTTTTCAAATTTATTGCCTTCATAAACTTCTATGCAACGTTGGTAACGGATAAGGTTATCCGGCGTTAATTGAATTACACTTCCTTTTTGTGGAATGGTGATAGGCCCATAATTATCGGCACTCCAGTGAAACGTAGTATCATAATAAGGAAACAACTGGCTATCAGGCTCCATAATAAAATCAGTAATAGAATACCCGGGTTGCAATTTTAAATGGGCTTTTTCTTCATTAGTAATATTGATTAAAAATAAATCAGGTTTTAGCTGTGCCCTATCTCCCTGGTCTTCTCTTATATTGATTCCCATTTCTTTCAACTTATCATTATCCAGGTAAGCATCCGGCGGAGTTTGCACCCGGTAGAATCTTTGTGATTGTGGAAATACAACCTGGGGCTGGCCATTTATCAGCACTTTACCATTTACTACCTGCAACACATCGCCGCCAATGGCTACACAGCGCTTTATAAAATTCTCTCTTTTATCTACTGGCCGGGTAATAATAATATTGCCGTAGTCCTGCCACACCCGCTCTCTTCCCATTTCTCTTACGGCCTGGTAATAGGTTTTGCGGCTGCCAAAATTTTCTTCATCATTTATAAGTGTATCATTTACGGGGAAATTAAAAACCACTACATCGTTTCTTTTTACGGGGCTGGCCAGCCAGCGGGTGTAAGGAATTTTTATGGCTTCGGAATATGATTTGCCATGCGTAACAGGCATAGTGTTGTGTACAAACGGCATGGCTATCGGTGTATTGGGAATACGTGGCCCGTAGCTGAATTTGCTCACAAACAAAAAATCATTTACCAGCAAAGTTTTTTCCATTGAAGGGGTTGGAATAG
>JBDUCK010000006.1:0-28047 GCA_040003485.1 Ferruginibacter sp.
ATTCGACATCTTCTGAATGATATGGATATGGGGGCTTTGGTGTCTGCGGCCTTTTTAATTCTTTTACTATTGAGGTTTCGCTGGTTTTAGTTACCGTTAGTGGCAAAGAACCATTGCCTTGGAACCAGGTACCCGTTAGTTCTTTTTTATCAGCACTTAATTTGCCGGTATATTTTCCTTTTATTGAAGACATGATTAAGAAAACGCTATCGCCCTGTACAATTACTTCACTGCACGGAAGATTAAACGCATGCTGGCTGGGACTATCAAAGCTCGCAGCCAATTTAGCTGTACTGTCTTTTGCAATATGGAATACAATCGGTATTTCATTTCCCTGTACATTTAAATTTCCTTGCCAGGTGCCGGTAATAGTTTGAGCTTGGGAAATAATTGAATTGAACGCTATGACTATAGTAAGGGGGATCTTTTTCATACAGATTGCATTTTTGCTGAATAAAGATATACTGTAAAAGTGTGCGACGCCGATAAAGCTTAATAGAATTAGCACTGCCGGGTTCATAAAAAAAATTACTTTTGCCCTCTAAAAAAAGTATCATGAGTAAAGGACCTGTTTCTGATTTTATAGAACACCACTACCGCCATTTTAATGCTGCTGCTTTAATGGATGCAGCAAAAGGATATGTAACGCACCTGGATGAAGGTGGAAAAATGATGGTGACACTTGCGGGTGCAATGAGCACGGCAGAACTTGGCCTGAGCCTGGCAGAAATGATACGTCAGGATAAAATTGCGATCATCAGTTGTACCGGCGCAAACCTGGAAGAAGATATCATGAACCTGGTGGCGCATAGTCATTACAAGCGGGTGCCTAATTATCGTGATCTTTCTCCCCAGGAAGAATGGGATTTGTTGGAAAATCATTACAACCGTGTGACTGATACCTGCATACCGGAAGAAGAAGCATTCAGAAGATTACAACAGCATATTCATAAAATTTGGAAAGATGCAGAGGATAAAGGCGAAAGATATTTTCCGCATGAGTACATGTATAAAATGCTGCTGAGTGGTGTGCTGGAACAATACTACGAGATAGACCCAAAGAACAGCTGGATGCTGGCCGCAGCGCAAAAAAATATTCCAATAGTGGTGCCTGGTTGGGAAGACAGCACGATGGGAAATATTTTTGCTTCGTACATTATTAAAAATGAATTGAAAGCCACCACCATGAAAAGTGGTATTGAATATATGGTATGGCTGGCCGATTGGTATAGGAATAATTCATCGGGCAAGGGCGTTGGTTTCTTCCAGATTGGTGGCGGTATTGCCGGCGATTTTCCTATCTGTGTAGTGCCCATGATGTACCAGGACCTGGAGTGGCATGATGTACCATTCTGGAGTTATTTCTGCCAGGTTTCAGATTCTACTACATCTTACGGAAGCTACAGTGGCGCTGTGCCCAATGAAAAAATTACCTGGGGTAAATTAGATATTCATACTCCAAAATTTATTGTAGAAAGTGATGCAACAATTGTGTGCCCGCTGATATTTGCGTGGGTGCTGGGTTGGTAACTCCGCCAGCGGTTTACAACACTTTGGTGCTTGATGAGGGAATGATTGAATATGTCAGAATAAATGAGAATAAAGTATTTTATAAAGCAAAATGCTCATCCATAAAATGGGCATTTTACTTTCAGAAGAACAATTTTATTTTTGTTTTATAACCACAGTATCGGTCCATTTATCGTGCCATGGCCTATCACCAAAGGCACTAAATGGCTCAAAAGGAACTGCTCTGGCAAGCCCTCTTTTAAAAGCATCACGCCAATTTATGGCGGAACCATCTTCTTTTACTGCACGTGTTTTTGTAATTAATTTTCCTAAAGATTTTCCTTTAGTTAAGCCTTCTATAACAATATAGTAAAAAAGAAAAACGAAAAGTGCAGTTCCATAAGAAAATAGCAAATAGTCTGTTTTATCATAAACAATTTTGCGGATAAAATCCGGCGCTAAAAGTCCCATGAGTACACCTGCAAACAAACTTAAAATATAATAAGCAATAATATCAACAACCCAGTTGACAAACCTTATATTTTTATCTGCCGGGACAACAATGGTATCGATGCCTTCCAAAAAATCTGTTTCTGACATAGGGAGTTAGTTTTTATAGTTTAGAATTTCATCAAGGTATTTATTTTTTTTAAAAAGACGTTTTTAATTTTAGAAAAGGAAGAAGCTGTTTTGCAATCAGCATTTTATCTGTCATAGTTATTTTTCTGTACTATTTTTATATTAATATTATTAAAACAAATAAATGAAAAATATTTTTCTGACTATCATAGGCGGTTTTTTTTTGCATACTGTTTCTTCACAATCCTTTTTACCCACACCCTTAAATATTAAAGCCGCTGTAGATAATGGCACCCGCAGCAATACAGGCTTACCCGGCAAAATTTACTGGCAAAATACTGCAGCATATTCCATTGCCGTAAATTTTGATCCTGCTACAAGATTAATCAGCGGCACAGAACAAATTACTTACAGCAACAACAGCCCAGATACGCTTAAAGAAATTGTTTTTAAACTGTACCCCAATTTGTACAAAAAAGGATCGCCCCGTTTAATGAAAATAGATGATGCAGATGCAGGCGAAGGAATGGCGATAGAAGAGATGAGTATTAATGGAGAACCACAAGATGTAAGCAAACTAAGGATGGACGCAACCAACATGTCCGTCCGCATAAAGCCTGCAACCCACGGACAGCAATTGCTTTTTAATATTAAATTTTCCTACACACTTAATAAAGGCTCGCATATACGTACCGGGCAGGTAGATGAAGGCGCATTTTTCATCGCTTATTTTTTTCCACGTATTGCAGTATATGATGATATAGATGGCTGGAACCGCAACCCTTATCTTGGCACACAGGAATTTTACAACGACTTCTGCAATTTTAAAACGTCTATAACTGTGCCCGCCAATTATGTGGTGTGGGCCACCGGCGATCTTACAAATTGCAGCGATGTATTTAATGAAAAATATTGCAGCCGCATAAAGGAGGCAGAAGCAAATGATGCTTACATAGATATCATTGACAGCGCAGATTTAAAAGCTGGCAACATCACAAAAAATAATACAACCAACACCTGGAAATATGAAGCCGATAATGTAACTGATGCAGTGTTTGCCATCAGCAATCATTATTTATGGCAAAGCAGCAGCCTGGTGGTAGATGAAGCCACGGGCCGCAGAACCAGGGTGGATGCGGTTTTTAACCAACAGCATAAAGATTATTTTAAAGTTGCCGCCGATGCCCGTAAAACGGTAGAAGCAATGAGTTACCGTTTCCCTAAATGGCCTTATCCTTACAATCATGAAACTGTTTTTGATGGGCTGGACCAGATGGAATACCCAATGATGGTAAATGATAATCCGTTAGAAGACCGGGCAGAAAGTATTGAACTAACAGACCACGAAATTTTCCATACCATGTTTCCTTTTTATATGGGTATTAATGAAACAAAATATGGCTGGATGGACGAAGGCTGGGCCACCATTGGCGAATGGCTTATTTCGCCCATGATAGATTCTTCTTTAGTAGATGAATATGGAATGTCTGCCACAGAAAAAATGGCGGGTACCGAAATTGATTTACCGATAACAACATTAACCACGCAGGAATATGGAACAACCATGTTCATCAACAGTTATCCTAAACCGGCATTGGGATATCTGTATGTAAAAGATATGCTGGGGGATGATTTTTTTTATAAAGGGCTGCATAATTATTTTCGCAACTGGAGTGGTAAACACCCCCTGCCCACTGATTTTTTTTACAGCATGAATGCAGGTGCCGGCAAAAATTTAAACTGGTTCTGGCAACGTTGGTTCTTTGATGATGGCGTACCGGATATCGGTATTGTGAAACTTACGGGCCCCGGCAATCAAAAACAAATCACCATCCAGGCAAAGGGCACAAAGCCTGTACCTGTTGATATTACCGTGCAATACAAAGATGGGAGCAACCAAAAAATTCACCGCAGCATTGCCGTGTGGGAAAAAGGAAATAAGACTATATTAATAAATTTTACTGCAGCAAAACCGATTAATAAAATAACCCTCGGAAGTACTTACATACCTGATACAAACAGGAAGGATAATGAATGGATTATAAAATAATTTTTTGTTACAGGCAGAAAAGCAATGTGCAACATTGTTGTGTCACTCTCTTGTACGGCAAAGCTTTATTAAGCTTTTATAACAGCGAAGGATAGAAAAATAGATGCTGCTGATTGGACTGATGAACACAGATTTGTTTATTAAAGCTTGTCTAATAAAAAAGCCCATTAACTTAAGTTGATAGGCTCTTTTTTAAAATATTTTGTAAACTATCTTGCTGTTGCCGGTAGTGGAATATCTCGTTTCAGCATCTCATCCCGGTTGGCAATTTCCCAGGCGGTATAAAAAATCATCTGCACTCTTTTTGCATAAAGAGCCCAGCTTATTTTATCAACCGTATCTGTTGGCCTGTGATAATCTGCTTTAAGCATACCATCATAAAAAAATAAAACAGGAATGCCTTTGCGGGCAAAATTATAATGATCGCTCCGGAAATATATCCGGTTTACATCTGCAGGATCATCAAATTTATAATCAAGTGTAAGACCGGTATATTTAGTATTTGCTCCTTCGTTTATGCCGGGCAGATCACTGCTCAGTTTATCATGTCCTACAACGTAAACATAATTTAAAGTGTCGCCTGTTTTTCTTTCTGTATCTATTCTCCCCACCATATCAGTATTTAAATCTGCCGAAGTTTTATTGATTGGGTAAATGGGATTATCACTGTAATATTCGCTGCCCCAAAGCCCTTTCTCCTCACCACTTACTGTCATAAATACCATTGTTCTGCGGGGGCCATGCCCTTCTGCTTTTGCTTTGGCAAATGCGGTAGCCATAGCTATCACGCCAACGGTGCCACTGCCATCATCATCGGCGCCATAATATATTTTGCCATCGTGTGTACCCAAATGATCGTAATGCCCGGTTAAGAAAACGTATTCATCTTTTTTATCAGCGCCTTCTATTATGCCCAGTACATTACTGGCATTAATAATATCCCGGTATTTTTTTATGCTGAAAGAAACTGCTGTTTTTGTGTTGGTAGGTTGTAATGATAAAAGCTGGTTAGTTTTTACATGTGTTGCCAGGCTGTCAAAATTATTACCCACAATATTTTTTGCAAATGCATAGGAGAGCAAAGCATAGTTTATTTTTTTAGTGCCATCGTCTTTCCTGGGGTAATAAACATTTGTTTTTTTAGTATTGTCTATGCTGCGCTGGGTAAAGGTTTCCTGCGTGGGGTTAATAACTAATGCACCCACGGCCCCTCTTGCAGCAGCGGCTGCTAATTTTTTATTTATACCCGGGAAGGTCCAGTCAGATGAGCGCCCGGTTGGGTTAATGAAATATTTTCCTTCTTTTTTTGGCTCACCCAAAAAGAAAACCACGATCTTTCCTTTTACATTCAGGTTTGTGTAATCATTATAGCTAGCATCATCAATACCATAGCCGGCAAATACTATTTCGTTGCTTTTAAAAGAGCCATTCTCATTTCCATTTAATGGGGTGATGTAATCTTTTCCATATTCTACAACTGCCCCATTTATTTTTAATTCCGTTTCCAGCAGGCTATCCTGGTAGAGCGGGTATAATTGCTGGTAACTTTTTAAAGTAGACGGATGTAAAAGGCCTAGGCCTGCAAACTGGCCTTCAATATAAGCAGCGGCTTTGCGCTGGCCTTCGGTGCCGGTTTCCCGTCCTTCCATTTGGTCACTGGCAATAATGGTTAAATGCTTTTGCAACAGGCTGGTATCAATAACGGTAGCATATTTGGCCGCATCATTTTGCGCAAATGCCTGCGCACAAAAAATAAGCAACGGAAGAAGAGCAATTTTTTTCATTGTGATTTTTTAGAGGCAGCAAAATAGTTAAACTAAATCTGCTGCAATTTTTTTTTGATAAATGGTTATCTGAATCTCTCCCGTCAAGGTTGATATTCTGAAATTTAGGTGTTAGCTGAAATGAATAATATTAAACTTATGCGGCTGATTTTAAGAATATTTCTATTGAGGCATCGGCCCGCTTAAACAAAATTTATTTCCAGATTAAACGTTTTAACTTTAGCTGGTCTATATATTTTATAAACAATACTGCTCATCCAAATACACCTGACATGGATAGAAGAGATTTCCTTACCGCAGGAAAAATTAAAACCCCCAATCCTTTACAGGCTACATCATATTCACGTACACTGAGTGGTATCACACCATACATGGGAACATGGGGCATCAATGAAGTGATCCATCTTTTGAAAAGAACGATGTTTGGGGCTAAAAAAGCAGATGTAGATTTTTTCAGTGCTATGACGCTTGCTCAAGCTGTGGATTATCTGCTGAATGTTTCTACCGCACAGAGCCAGCCTTCACCTCCCGTAAAAGATTATACAAATTCTACTGATCCTCTGGATCCTGATAATACCATTGCGTCGGGGCAAACATGGGTAAACACAAACACCACGGATGGCGGCATTAATTCCCGCAGGGTAGCATCATTTAAAAACTGGTGGATGGGTCAAATGCTAAGCCAGGAAAGAAACCTGCTGGAAAAGATGACTCTTTTCTGGCATAATCATTTTGCTACCGAAACCAATGATATCAACCGGGGAATCTGGTGTTATCAAAATAATGCTGTCCTCCGTAAAAATGCACTTGGCAATTTTAAAAACTTCGTAAAAGAGATTACGGTAGATACGGGTATGCTGCGGTATTTAAACGGTTACCTGAACACTGCTGCAGCCCCGGATGAAAATTATGGAAGGGAATTACAGGAACTGTTTACAGTTGGTAAAGGGCCTAATAATGCCACGCCGCCTTATACCGAAACAGATGTAAAAGCGGCTGCAAAAATTTTAACGGGATGGCAGGTAAATGGTACTACAAATACTTCTTATTTTACAGCATCCAGGCACGATACTACCAACAAACAATTTTCTTCTTTTTATAACAGCACTGTAATAACCGGCAGGGCAGGTGCTACCGCAGGCGACCTTGAATTAAATGATCTGTTGAATATGATATTTGCCACCAACGATGTGGCCATGCATATTTGCCGAAAGCTATACCGCTGGTTTGTGTATTATGATATTGATGCCGCAACTGAAGCTAATGTAATTGCACCTTTGGCACAGGTTTTTAGAACTAATAATTATGACATCAAACCCGTACTATCTATACTCTTTAACAGCGAACATTTTTTTGATGCACTAAACCAGGGCTGTGTATTAAAAAGTCCGGTTGATTTTATTGCCGGCCTTTGCAGGGAGTTTAGTGTGCAATTTCCTTTAGTAACGGATTATGCAGGCAATTACAGCACCTGGCAAAGTTTAAACAGCCTTTCTATTTCCATGCAGCAGAATATTGGCGACCCACCTAACGTGGCCGGTTGGCCGCCGTATTACCAGGAGCCGCAGTTTCATGAGATATGGATCAACTCTGATACTTTTCCAAAGCGTAATCAATTCAGTGACCAGATGCTGCTGAATGGATACACAAGGGGCGGAAAAAATATTAAGATTGATATTACGCTGTTTGTAAAATCGCTCCCTAACCCGGGTGACCCCAATGCTTTGATAAGTGATGCTATAACCTACCTGTTAAGATTGCCTTTACTGCAATCATCAAAAGATCAGTTGAAAAAGGATATTTTATTAACAGGCCAGGTAAATGATAATTACTGGACCGGCGCCTGGACAGCTTACATCGCCAATCCAAATGATACTACGAACGCCAACATCGTTAAAACAAGGCTCAGGGAACTGTTCCAGTATTTAATGAAACTGGCAGAATATCAATTAGCGTAATAATTTTTTTAAAATGAAAAGAAGAGATTTTTTAAAAGTTACCGTACCGGCAACAGTTTTACCGGCATTCATTAACGGGTTTTCCGTTAAAGCATTTGGCGCCGAATCCTCTTTCATGCAATTGCTTAGCGGCACAACCATAACAGATCATGTATTAGTAATAGTACAGCTTAGCGGCGGTAACGATGGGTTAAATACTGTTATACCAATTGATAACTACGCTAATTACTTTAATGCAAGAAGCAACATTGCCATTCCTGAAAATAAAATTTTAAAGCTTACCGATAAAACCGGCCTAAATCCTGCAATGACGGGTATGAAAATTTTATATGATGATGGTAAACTTGGGATTATTCAGGCGGTTGGCTATCCCTTACCCAGTTTTTCTCACTTCAGAGCTACAGATATCTGGATGAGTGGTTCTGCCAGTGACGAAGTATTAATAAATGGCTGGGCAGGCCGGTATTTGAATTACGAATATCCCAATTTCCCGGTGGGTTATCCGAACAGCGATATGACCGATCCTCTTGGCATCCAGATTGGTTCTACAACTTCACTAACTTTCCAGGGGCCATCTGTAAGTATGGGCATGAGCATAAGCAATCCCACCAGTTTTTACAATTTATTAAATGGCATTCAGGATCCTGCACCAAATACACCGGCCGGTAAAGAATTAAAATATGTACGGCTGGTAGCGCAGCAAACTTCCAAATATGGTACCGTGGTAAAAGCCGCTGCAGATAAGGTTACACAGCAGGCAGTTTATCCCACGCCAAACTCCCTGGCCGACCAGTTAAAAATTGTAGCAAGATTGATTAAAGGCGGCTTAAAAACCCGGGTTTACATGGTGCAGTACGGAAGTTTTGATACCCACTCATTACAAACTACGGCCACCGATACTACGGTGGGTACCCATGCCAATTTATTAAAAAATGTAAGCGATGCAGTAAAAGCTTTCCAGGATGATTTAAAATTTTTGGGAATAGAAGAAAGAGTTGTAGGTATGACGTTCAGCGAATTTGGGCGGCGCATAAAGAGTAACAGCAGCACAGGTACAGATCATGGTGCCGCCGCACCGCTGTTTTTATTTGGTAAAAATGTTATCCCTGCTGTGTTGGGTACTAACCCCGCTATACCGACAAATGCAACCACAAATGATAATGTACCGATGCAATACGATTTCAGGAGTGTGTATGCTTCTTTGTTGGAGAACTGGCTGTGCGTTAAAAATGCCGACCTGCAGCAGATCATGCTTAAGAATTTTCAAAACCTGAATATTGTAAATAATTCATCATGCAAAATTGTTGATCCAAATATATCGGGTATCAGTTACCTGGAGATTTGGGGTACCCCTTTTTCACAATCCACAAAAATTGTTTACAAAACTGATGGTGGCCATACCTTACTGCAGATATTTGATACCATGGGCAGGTTAATAAAAACTGCAGTTGATGCGGATATTCCTGCAGGCTCTTACAATTATACTTTTAATGGTGGCTCCTTACCCGCCGGAATATATTATGCCCGTTTGCAAAATGGCGCTACGCAACAAGTAAAGGCTATGGTAAAAGTGCTGTATTGATTTTCTATAAAAATTCAGGGAAAAATATTGGCCGTTTACAAAGTTTTAAATTTATTTAAACGGACAGTTTTAAATATTAAATGAGCGGCATAAATATAACTGCTGAATAAAGTTTTATGATGATGCTCTACGCTTGATAGCAACGGAAAGCCCGGTGAGGGGCTGTGAATTTTGCCTTTGCGCCGGACCTGCCTACCGGACAGGCAGGCTTGCAGTGAATAGCAGGGCTAATGATGATGGTGTTCCGTGGCCTGCGTACAAAATTTACACTGCAATTTTCTCTACCCGGTTGGCATGGCGGCCACCTTCAAATTCAGTGTTCATAAAAATATCCAGCATTTTTTCTGCATCGCCATCCCGAACAAAGCGTGCAGGAATACAAAGTATGTTGGCATCGTTGTGTTTGCGTGCAAGCTCTGCCAGCTCTTCTCCCCAGCAAATTGCAGCCCTTACACCCGCATGCTTGTTGGCAGTGATCGCAACCCCATTGGCACTGCCGCATAATAATATTCCAAAAGAAACTTCGCCGCTTTCTACCGCATTGGCCACGGGGTGTGCAAAATCAGGATAGTCCACTGAATCTTTATTAAAGGTGCCATAATCTTTAAAGGTTCTTCCTTCTCCTTCTAAAAAAGAGATGAGATCTTCTTTGCAATCAAAACCGGCATGATCGCAGCCGATGGCTATTGGTTGTGTGGGATCAAATATATTCATGACCGCAGGTTTTTGTGAATATAAAATTAGTTTATTCTCTGGGTAATCAGGAGTATTTATTTACCGGATATTTTTGCAATAGCGTTAATATTTTATTTATATCGTTCAGTATGGCAGTTTTAGAGAGAGCCATATTTCACACAGTTATAGCAGCAACTAACAGGGTCATTTTTTTGCACATACGGTTGCACTCTTTTTAATTTCGCAAGCTTCGTATATTTGAATGGTTGGCAAACAATAAATAAGTTATGGTTAAAGAAAAGATACTCGTAATAGGCGCCTCCGGGCAAATTGGTGTAGAACTTACCCTGGCACTGAGGAAAATATATGGCAATGCAAATGTGGTTGCTTCCGATCTGCGGGAAGAAAACCCGCTGCTGCATGGCACCGGCCCTTACGTATCGCTGGATGTGATGAACAGGGAAATGCTGCATGTGCAGGTGATAAGGCAGGGCATTACACAGATCTATTTACTGGCTGCAATTTTATCTGCCACCGGCGAAAAAAATCCGGCACTTGCCTGGCACCTTAACATGCAGAGTTTATTAAATGTATTGGATATTGCCAAAGAAGAAAGCCTGCACAAAATTTACTGGCCCAGCAGCATCGCCGTTTTTGGGCCTACATCTCCTAAAAAAGATTGCCCGCAAAAAACAATTATAGAGCCCTCTACGGTATATGGCATTTCCAAATATGCCGGCGAGTTCTGGTGCAATTATTATTTTAATAAATATGGCGTTGATGTCCGCAGCCTGCGGTATCCGGGGTTGATCTCTTACAAATCTGCACCGGGTGGCGGCACTACCGATTATGCGGTAGAAATATTCCTGGAGGCGCTGGAAGAAAAAAAATACGAATGTTTTTTAAAGAAAGATACCTACCTGCCTATGATGTATATGCCGGATGCTATCCGTGCTACCATTGAGTTGATGGAAGCGCCGAAAGAAAAAATTACCATCCGTACGTCTTACAATTTATCGGCCATGAGTTTTTCGCCGGCAGGTATTGCGGCAGCAATTAAAAAACATATTCCCGAATTTGAAATCAGCTACAAACCCGATTACCGCCAGGCCATTGCCGATAGCTGGCCACAAAGTATTGATGATAGTTTTGCTGCAAATGACTGGGGCTGGAAACCGGAATTTAACCTGGATAGTATGACGGCAGATATGTTGGAAAATTTAAAGGAGCAGCTTATTTCCTAGCGTAAGATAGAAGCACAGATCACACAGACTAACGAATCTTCGCTGATTTACTGTTTTATATTTTATCTGTGCAGATCAGTTTTATCAGTCTCATCCGTGTATCTATCCCTTTTTGTAATAATTTTGATAATGACTCAAAACAAAAAGTATTTCTTATTTTTCTTATTCATCCTTTCATATTCAATAAGCTTTTCCCAGGTTGCAGAAAATCCTTTTATAAAACTTGTTGATCCGCTAAAAGAAAAAAGCCTTGTTACTTCTTCCCGGCAATTTATCATTGGCAGCACCTGCAAAACCTGCAGCCTTACTATAAATGCAATTCCCGTAAAAGTATATGCTACCGGGGCATTTGCGCAAGAAATTAATTTAGCCGCAGGCGATACGGTATTTAATATTCTGGCAACGGCTGGTAGCGGAAAATCAGTTTCAAAAAGATACGGGTTTAATTATACTATTCCAAAACCTGCAGAACCGGTATCTACCCTTGATATTGCCAGCATACAGACTTTGCCCGAAGGAAACCTCGTGTTAATGGCCGGCGATAAAATTCAGTTTAAGGTAAAAGCCTTACCCGGTAGCATGGTTACAGCATTAAACGGAATTAATTTGTACGAAATGCCCATTACACAAACCGGGGGCATGCCGGGCATTTACCAGGGTGAATACCAGGTAAAACAAACAGATAGTTTTGCAGCAATAAAAATTCCGGTAACGCTGGTTACAAGAGATGGGCAAAGTATTACCAAAGAAACAAAGAATAGTTTTTCAGTAATGTCGCCATTAAGTTCGGATGTAGCGGTTACAAAAGGCAGGCTGGCGCACCTGTTGTATGGCCTCGGTGATGACCGGCTGGGTGGTGCAAAGATCGGATACATAGACAGCCTTATTCCCTTAAAAATTATTGGCAAAGTGGGTAGTGAATTTAAAATACAACTTGCAAAAACACGGATAGCTTATATTGATGATGAGCTGGTAACGCTGATGCCTAAGGGCAGTTTTATTTCCAATGCGCTTACCGGCAACTGGCGGGTATATGGCGACTCTGTGTATGATTATATCAATATTGCCTTATCAGCAAAACTGCCTTATCAATCTTTTCAATTAATAAACCCATCAAAAATTGTGGTAGATGTTTTTGGCGCCACCAGCAATACAAACTGGATAACACAATTTGAAAATCTAAAGGAAATTGCCAATGTAGATTATGAACAGCTTGCTGATGATATACTGCGAATAACTATCCAGTTAAAACACCAGCAACATTGGGGGCACCAGGTTTTTTATAAAGGCAATACCCTGGTTATAAAAGTAAAGCAACAACCGAAACAGCTTTCTCTTAAAAATCTCACTGTCGCCATAGATGCAGGCCATGGTGGCAGCAACACAGGTGCCGGCGGGCCCACGGGCTCATCTGAAAAAATACTAACCCTGGCAGTGGCCTTAAAATTGCAGAAAACATTAGAAGCTTCAGGTGCAAAAGTGATAATGACAAGAAGCATTGAAAAATTTGTTGACAATAAAGAGCGTATTCTTTTTTACAGGGACAGCACAACCGATCTGTTGGTAAGTATGCATTTAAATTCTTCAGCTGATCCCATACGGGTTGGTGGCACCAGCACTTATTACCGGTATGTGGGGTTTAGAAATTTAAGCCTTGATATTTATAAAAACATGCTGCAACTGGGCTTAAAAGAATATGGCAATACGGGCTCTTTTAATTTTATGCTTAACAGCCCAACTGAATATCCAAATGCCCTGGTAGAAATGCTTTTTTTAAGTAATCCTGAAGAGGAGATGAAAATACTGGATGAAAATTTTCAGCAACAGGTAGCAGATAAAATTGTAGCAGGCATAAAAGATTTTTTAGAAGAATGTAAAATAAGGTAGGCAGTTTTTTTTGAAAATGGTTCTTATAAATCCGTGTTAAACACCTGTATTAATATGTGAGACATAATTTTTTTAGTGTAGTTTCATAACGATAATAGTGATTTTAAAAAGCTAACTCTAACCCATCTGTAATGAAAAAAGCTATACCCCTTTTAGCCATTGTTGCTGTTTTTAATGCTTGCAGCACCACAAAAAACTATACTACTTTAGATAACAGTGAAAACCTTCAACCAAAAGCATCAGTATTCTCTAAAGCTTCATTTTTAAACATAGTGGTAATAGTAGATACTTTACAATATGACACTGCCCCTTATAAAAGTGCCTTTGCCAGTAATTTAGTTGCTCTGGGAAAAGAATACTTCCAGGAAAACCTGGTCTCAGATTTTCAATACAGTTTTAACAACAGCGGATATCCCGCCAAATTCTATACTGAAAAAGAAGCTATAGATCAGGGCGTTAAAGTAAACTGGAAAATGAAGCTACGGTTTGCAGACCTTAATGTTCCTTTAGGCTCTAACTATCAAACTTATTATAATTCAGCTGACCTTAATGTTTTGTCTAATTTTCCTCATGCGGGCCTTTCCAATGAGGTCATTCAAAAAGACTTTGCCAATGGATATGCCGGCAGAGACCCGGTAAGCTCAATACCAGGAGAAGGCACTTATAACGCTTCACAGGTGACGGTTGTCTCATCGCAATCAGTAAATTTTCAATCCAAGGCGCTTACTTTTTTGAGATATAAATTAAAAGTAGACCTTCAGAATATTGAGACTGGCAAAAAATCAGACATTACAGAATTGAAAGTAAAACGGCTGTGGGAGTTCGATCCAGATGAATACGTTATAAAAAAAATGGTAGATGGTAAGGAAGTGGTTTTAGATAAAAAAAGTAAAGAATATTATAATGCGATACCAACAGAAATCCTCAAAAATATCTATACAGAGGTTTATCCTTATTTACTTGATGTAGTAAGTCAAAAAATGTTTTGATCCTGACGAGGAAATCCTGGATGAAAATTTTCAGCAGCAGATTGCAGATAAAATTATCGCAGGCATAAAAGATTTTATAGAAGGAGTTAAAACAGGTATATAATTTCGTTTAACAATGACTCGGCCTGATGAAAAAATCACGGAGTAAATAAGTTCTAAAGCTTGTTTTTATTTTTAATTAGTAATACATTGTAGCTGCATTAAATTTTTCCTAATACTAACTAAACTTTTTATGAGACGACTTCCCATCCCGGCTTTGCTGTGCTATAAAGGAATGAGCAGCCAGATTTTTATAATCAGCTTATCAACAATATTTCTTTTATTCTCCTTAAATACTTTTTCCCAAACAGATAGTCTTGCACCTACTTACCCGGAAAAATTTACCAGCAGGCATTCTATAAAAGTGGATAACAAAATAATTAATTATACGGCTGTTGCCGGAACACTTATTCTTAAAAATGAAAAAAGTGAAATAATAGCTTCTATGGGCTACACAGCTTATACAAAAGATGGCGAAACAGATTTGAGTAAAAGAGCCGTAACTTTTTCTTACAACGGCGGCCCCGGTTCTTCTTCTATCTGGCTGCACATGGGTATTATGGGCCCACGTAGGGTTGTAGTAAATGATCCCTCGCCCAATGGCCCTGCGCCTTACAAAATAGAGGACAATAATTATTCAATTCTTGATGTTTCCGATATTGTAATGATAGACCCTGTAGGCACAGGCTGGAGCCGGGCCATAGGAAAAGGAAAATATACAGATTTCTGGGGTGTAGACCAGGATATTAAATCGGTGAGCCAGTTTATCCGCAATTATGTAAATGAAAATGAAAGATGGAACTCTCCTAAATTTTTAGTAGGTGAGAGCTATGGTACTTTCCGTTCCGCCGGTGTGGCCGATTTCCTACAGGATAATTTTGGCATATCTGTTAATGGCATTGTACTGGTATCAAATGTGCTGGATATACGCACCCTGGCATTTGACCCCGGCGACGATCTGCCCTACATTGTAAATTTACCTACCTATGCTGCTACATCATGGTATCATAATAAACTGGCAGATAAGCCGGCAAATCTTGACGCATTTTTAAAAGAAGTAAAAGCTTTTGCATTTAATGAATATGCCAGTGCTTTATTTAAGGGAGATCAGTTAGGCGATGAAGAAAGAAACAGGGTAATGGCTAAATTAGTTAGCTATACAGGTTTAAGTAAGGACTATTGGGATAAGGCAAATCTACGGGTAAAGCAACCACAGTTTGCCCAGGAATTATTACGCAATTCCGGGCTGGCAGTAGGTCGTTTAGATTCAAGATATAAGGGGATTACTCAAGACCTCTTAAGTGAATATTCTTTTAGTGATCCGCAATCTTCAGACATCGGCCCGGCATTCATTTCTGCCTTTATGAATTATTACACTACAGAATTAAAAGTGAGTAAGGATAAAAATTATAATACCGGTGCTTATGCTTTGCCTGATTTTAAATGGGACTGGAAACACCAGCGAAGCAATGGTTTTTTTGGAGATGCTTCGTCTCCTACTACAGGTCCCGATCTGTTGAATGTTATATCTAGTAACCCTAAAATGAAAATATTGGTGCTGAATGGTATTTATGATCTGGCAACCCCGTTTGCAGGCACAGAATACACTTTTGATCACCTCGGGCTGGATAAAAAACTAAAAGCTAACATCACCATGAAATATTATGAAGCCGGCCACATGATGTATATACATAATGAATCTGCCATAAAATTTAAAAAAGATGTAGCAGAATTTATTATCGGTGCATTAAAATAAAAAATAATTGATAATAGCAAAGCTGCAACTGGATCGGTTGCAGCTTTGCTATTTTAAAAAGGCCAACTAGTTATATAATGCCGAATCAACTTTTATCATTTTATCAAATTCCCTGCTGGCTTCATTTGCAGCCTTTATCATTTGTGTTGTAGGCGGCATATCGCCATCCTGTAAAGTATTCAGTGTTGTGCTGAATGTACTTAGGTATGTTGAAATAATTTTTACCTTTTCGGCAGAAGTTGACTCATTTTTTTCTGCAATTTTATTTAAAGCCTTTCTGCATTTTTCAATATTGTTATAACTCATCAAACTTAGATCGTGTTGTAACAGTAAATCTTTAGTACTCGTTTTTACCCTCGGATCCATTTTTACAATAAGCGGTTGCATGTAACTTTTATCATTAACTGTTAGCTTAATAAAATAGCTGCCTGGCATTACCCATGGTGAAGTAAAGTCAGGTGCCGTATTATTATATATTGCTGCAATGGGATAAGCCGGTGGTATATTCTGTGGCGTGTAATGTATATCCCATAAAAACCGGTGAGCCCCGGCATCGGCAGATAATAGCTGTTGTGGCCGTATCCAGTAATTGGGAATATTTACTGCGCCAATTTTGTAAAGCGTATCCTTATCTGAATACCTTCGGATAAGCTTACCCGTTACATCCAGTATTTCCAGGCTGATATTATTTGCTTTTTGCGACAGGTAATAATCTATTATTGCTCCGTCTGGCGGATTTTGGCCAGCCGGTTCTTCCTGTGGTAAAGGCGTGTCTGTATTCATGTTCCACCGCACACGATAAGCAAGTTGTGGTTTATAAAGAACCGATTGAGTGTTTGATTGCTGATTGCTTAAGTCCCTTAGAGGGCTCATGTTATCCAGTATCCAGAAACTTCTGCCATGAGTACCAATCACAAGGTCATCATCTTTAATTACCAGGTCACGTATAGAAGTTGCAGGCATATTCAGCCGAAGGCTTTGCCAATGTTCCCCATCATCAAAAGAAACATACACGGCCCTTTCACTCCCGGCAAATAATAATCCTTTCCTTACCGGGTCTTCTTTTACCACATTGATAGGATCATTGGGCAGGCCATTTACAATCTCTTTCCATGATTTTCCGCCATCTGATGTTTTGTAAATATGCGGTTTCATATCATCCAAGCGGATACGGTTAACCGCAGCATAAGCAGTATTTATATCTGTGTGGCTGGCATCCATTAACGAAATTTTACTCCAGCTTGTAATCGCCGGGGGTGTTACATTCTTCCAGGTTTTACCGCCATCATGGGTTACCTGTATGAGGCCGTCATCTGTACCGCACCAGATAGTATTTACATCAACATACGAAGGTGCAACGGTGTAAATAACACCACGCCTTGGCATGGTTTTCATTTCGGGTTTTGCATAAATGCCTACGCTTGCCGGTATATCCCAGGTTTCCCTGGTAAGATCAGGACTGATGGTTTGCCAACTGTTGCCCCCATCCTGCGTTTTAAATAAAACATTGCCGGCATAGTACAATGTTTTTTTATCAATAGGATTAAACAGTATCGGCGCAGTTCTTACAAATCTTACTTTCCCAGTTCGCACTGCTTCCGGAGAAATATTCTGCACCTGCCCGGTGCGTTTATCATATTTAGAAATTTTACCACCATAAATAATATTTGGGTCAAGCGGATCAGCCACCACATAACCATACTCTTCTGCACCCACGGTGTGCCATTCTCTAAAAGTTATTGCGCCATCATTTCCCCGTGAGGCAATCCCTACAGACCCACTTTCCTGTTGGCCACTGTAAACATTGTATGGAAAAGAATTGTCTGTGCTTACATGATAAAATTGTGCGGTGGGTTGGTTATACCAACTGCTGAAAGTTTCGCCGCCATTTACGGTTATGATGGCGCCCTGGTCACTTGCAATCAGTATAATATTACTGTTATCCGGGTTTATCCAGATGCGGTGATAATCATCGCCACCCGGCGCTCCCCTAAAACCTTTAAATGTTTTGCCGGCATCTGTACTTTTCCACACCACCACACCAGCAGTATAAACAATATCTGCATTTTTTGGATCGGCTTTTACTTCGGCAAAATCATCGCCTCTGCCCCAATACCTTTCATCTGCATTTATGTTCATCCACGATTCTCCCGCATCATCGCTTCGGTAAATACCGCCCAGATTCCCTGCATCAACGGTGGCGTATAAACGATTTGAATTGGAAGGTGCAATGCAAAATCCAATCCTTCCCAGGCCCTGGTCGGTAGTGGGCAAACCGGTCGTAAGTTTTTTCCAACTGGTGCCGCCGTCTATACTTTTAAACAAGCCACTTTGCTTACCTTCCCATCTGCCGTTTTCCCAGGGCCCCTGCCTGCCTGCCCACAAATCTGCATAAACAATATTACTGTTATTGGGATCAATGGTTACCTGGGCTGCACCCGTATTTTCATCTTTGTATAAAACTTTTTCCCATGTTTTACCTGCATCTGTACTGCGATAAATACCACGTTCTTCATTAGGCCCGTACGGATGCCCGAGTGCTGCAACAAACAGCCGGTTTTCATTTTTAGGATCTACTGCCAGCCCGGCAATTTGCTGTGCATCTTTTAAATCCCGTCCGACCGGGTCATCCGGGCGGGCCATATTGGTCCAGGTTTTTCCGGCATCGGATGATTTATAAATACCATCGCCAACAGACAGATCGGGCCGCTGAATGCCTTCTCCGCTTGCGGCATAAACAATATTCGGGTTAGACGGAGCCACTGCCACATCACCTATTGAACCGGTTGCCTGCTCGTCAAAAACGGGTTTCCAGGTTCTGCCAAAGTCTGTTGTTTTCCAAACCCCACCATTGTTTACACCTATGTAAAATATATTTGGTTCGGAGGGTACACCACTGGCACCTACCGTTCTGCCGCCACGATGCGGCCCAATACATCGCCATTGCATGGCGTTAAAATATTTGCTGTCAAAGGATTGAGCGTAAAGAATACTATTGCAAAAAATGCCAGCCAGCACCATAACCAGCCACGGAATAAATAGTTTTGTATTCATGATATTTTATTAAATAATTGAAGTAGCTAAATTTAAAACAGATTATTCAATCAACCGTTTTTTAAAATGATAAATATTATTTCTAATATTTAATACGCATAAATGCGTATTTCCCGATATATACATTGTACTACTTTTGTAAACTATGCCAGAAATGAAAATCATAATTTGTATTGTAGAAGATAAGGCCGACCTGCGGGAAGGGATGAGCATGATGGTTCAGTTGAATGAAGCGTATAAACTGGCTGGTAGTTTTGCTAATGGAGAAGAAGCGATGCAAAAAATACCGGAATTAAAACCTGATGCCGTACTAATGGATATTAACCTGCCGGGCATGAGCGGAATTAATTGTGTAAATGCTTTAAAAGCCATGTTTCCGGATATGCTTTTTTTAATGTGTACGGCTTACGAAGACAATGATAAAATTTTTGATTCATTAAAGGCCGGCGCCAGTGGCTATATTTTAAAAACCGAAGGGCCTGCAAAAATTATGGAGGCCCTGGATGACATGATTGCCGGCGGCAGCCCTATGAGCAGTAATATTGCCCGTAAAGTGGTTGCCAGTTTTGTACACATGGGCAAAGAAAATACTTTAATAGAAAGCCTTAGCGACCGGGAAAAAATGGTTTTAGATAATTTGGCCAAGGGCTTGATAGGAAAAGAAGTGGCAGATATATTGCAAATAAGCGGCGGTACAGTCCGCAAGCATGTGCAGAATATTTATAAGAAACTGCAGGTAAATACCAGGGTAGAAGCTGTGAATCTTTACCTGCGCCGGTAATTTAATATAGTTTTATATTACTCCCGATATAAACCCTCAAGAATATCTTTACCGGCATGATGGATTTTAATAAATACCTGATATTTTTTTTTGAGAGTATCTCTCTTTTTATGGGGATGTTCTTTTTAATGCAGTATTTTATTTTACAAAAAAAAGAGCATTTATTTTACAGCCTTTATCTTTTTGCCATCAGCGCTTACTATCCCCTTGCTATCCCCGATCTTTTTTTTGGTGCATCATTGGAGGATACTAAAGCAATTGCCCGTTTCGATCTTTTTAAAAGGCCTATCCAGTTTTCTGTAAGCCTTTGCTATACGTGCTTTATAATGTATTACCTGGGGGTAAAGCATAATTCGTATAAGCTTTACCGGCAGTTTAGGGTTCTGAATTATATGTACGCTTTCCTTTCTCTTGGTTGCCTGGCTTTGAATTATTTCAATATAAAATATGACACAGCTTATTTTTTTATCAGCATTGCATTATTCCCGGTACAGGTTTATGTTTTAATAACGCTCTTCAGGGAAAAAGTAAAATACTCACCTTTCATCATTTGGGGAAGTATTATTGTGGTTATGGGCAGTTCTGTTTCCCTCATAGATTCTGTATGGCTTATAAAGCCAACAACAAATTTGTCGCAGGCAAATGCCTCTTCATATCTGCCGGTGCAGATTGCAATCCTCATTGATATATTTTTATTTACAATAGCATTACAAAAGAAAATAGCTGACAACGAAAAATCGCTTATCAATGCGGCGTACCAGCGGCAACAGGCTATTGTGCTGGAAAGGGAACGCATTATTGCTGACCTACACGATGATGTTGGTGGTGGGCTTAGCAGTATAAGAATGATGAGCGATCTGATGGCCCAGCAAACAGCTTCAACGAATCCTTTACACACTTACTCCTTTGCACAAAAAATATCTGTTACTGCCAAAGATATTGCACAGCGTATGCACACTATCATCTGGAGTTTGAATGCAGAAAATGATACCCTTAATAATTTTGCTGAATATGTACGGCAGTACGGCATTTCTTTTTTTGAAGACTCACCTATAGCGTTTGAATGCAATAACCTGTCAGGGTTGCCTGCGGCTATAGAACTTAGTGGTGTGCAACGGAAAAATCTTTTCCTGATTGTAAAAGAAGCGTTTCATAATATTTTAAAACATTCCAATGCCAACAAAGCAAGTATAACCATTGCGATGCAAAAACACCTGCTCGTTATTGAGGTGACCGATAATGGCAAGGGCATTACAAACGAAAATAAATTTGGCAACGGGCTTAAAAATATGAAAAAAAGGATGGACGAAATAAATGGCGAGCTACAGTTTTCTTCTCACAACGGTACAACTATAAAATTCTTTGTAAGGTTGCAGTAACCGGCACTTTCTCTTTTTAAAATATTCTTTGAGCTTTTGGCATTCGTCCCTCCCCGGCAATCGTCCGGGCTATCGGTTCCATGTATCCGCTAAAGGCGGATTCCTTCCAGAGCTATCTTTCAGCTTTTCCCCACTAAATGTGTCCCGACAAAATGATTCAAATTTTGTTCGTCTATTGTTTTAATTGATACATCGTCTAATTTTATATTTAAAAATTTATTTTATGAGCGACTTAGTAAAAGAGTTTAATGACTACCGTAAAAAAATGAACGAGGTTATTTTAAGTAAAGAAAACCTGGTATTAAAAAGGCTATGGAATTTAGATACCAATGCCTATGCTGTAGGTCCCCTGGATACAAAAACAAAAGAACTGCTTGGCTTAGTAGCCAGTATGGTTTTAAGATGTGATGACTGCATAAAATATCATTTAGGCAAATCGCATGAGTTGGGCATTACCACGGATGAAATGTATGAAGTATTTGCAGTAGCTAATATTGCAGGCGGCACCATTGTAATTCCGCATACACGCAGAGTGGCAGAGTACTGGGAAGAGCTGGGGCAATAAAAAAACAGTTATAAAGTTTATAAACATGCAGGCACATTGTTCAACATACCACTTATTTTACAAGAGTACCCTTTGTTTCTCAGGATAAACTGTGCCAATAAAGTTTAATAAACTTATGCTGCCCCGGTCCAAAATAAATTAAACCTGTATAAGATATTTCTTAATAGTTTTAAAAAACCGGATACATGGCAGCCTTCTTAATATAACAAATCTTTTTGCGGCATGGCTTGCCTTATAACCGTTCTGCATTTATTTTATGAATAACTTTACAGCCTAATATATTTTACCATGTCAGCAGAAACCATAGAAAAACCGGTACTTACCCCAAAAGATTTTGCAACCGATCAGGAAGTTCGGTGGTGCCCCGGCTGCGGCGATTATTCTATTCTGGCGCAGGTGCAGAAGGTAATGCCCACGCTTGGCATTCCAAAAGAAAATATTGTAATAGTTTCCGGTATCGGCTGCAGTAGCCGCTTTCCTTATTATATGAATACTTATGGTATGCATAGTATTCATGGCCGTGCTACTGCTGTAGCCAGCGGGCTTAAAGCGGCCAGGCCTGAGTTAAGTGTATGGATTGTAACCGGTGATGGTGATGGGCTAAGTATTGGCGGTAATCATACAATACATTTGTTACGAAGAAATTTTGATGTAAATATTTTACTATTCAACAACCAGATATACGGGCTTACCAAAGGGCAATATTCCCCTACTTCAGAAGAGAAAAAAGTTACCAAGAGTACGCCGATGGGTAGTATTGATCATCCGTTTAATCCACTGGCACTGGCCATGGGTGCAGATGCAGGTTTTATTGCACGTACAATGGACCGTGACCCCAAACATTTGCAGGCAATGCTGTTGCGTAGCCAGGCACACAAAGGCACTTCGTTTTTAGAGATATACCAGAACTGTAATATTTTTAATGATGGGGCTTTTGAAATATTTACCGAGAAAAGCAGCAAACCGGATGAAGTATTGTTTTTAGAGCAAGGCAAACCATTGGTATTTGGTGCTGCACAAAACAAAGGAATCAAATTGGATGGCTTTAAACCCGTAATTGTAGAAATTGGAGAAGGCGCTACTTCTATAGATGACCTATGGGTGCATGATGAAAAAGATTTTTATAAAGCCCAGATACTGATCCGCATGTTTGATGACCCGTTATTACAGGGGCATTTGCCACGGCCGTTTGGCGTATTTTATGAAACTGAACGTGCTTGTTACGAAGATGTGCTAGCCATGCAGGTAGAAGAAACCATTGCACAAAAGGGTAAAGGTGACCTGGACAAATTACTGAGAGGAAGAGAAACCTGGACGATAAGTTAAAGCCCCTAACCCCTAAAGGGGAAACTGATTGCAGAGTAGATTAAAGTGAAGATTGAATTTATTTATAAAACTGTAAGCGCCATCAATTTTTGATGGCACTTATAGTTTTTACAATCTCCCCAAGTTCTCCTTTAGGGGTTAGGGGCTATGTATTTCATCTCCATCAAATATTCTGCAATCTGCACTGCATTTGTTGCTGCACCTTTGCGTAGGTTATCGCTTACAATCCAGCAGTTCAGCGTATTTGGCTGTGTTTCATCTCTTCTTATTCTGCCCACAAAAGTTTCATCTTTATCATGTGCAGTAAGGGGCATCGGGTAAATAAAATTATCAATATCATCCTGTACAATTATCCCTGCTGTTCTGCTAAGCAGTTCTTTTACTTCATCCAGGTCAAAATCATTTTCAAATTCTATATTTACACTTTCGCTGTGGCCCCCAACTGTAGGAATACGTACACAGGTAGCTGTTACTTTTATTGAATCATCCTCCATAATTTTTTTTGTTTCCTTCACCATTTTCATTTCCTCTTTTGTGTAGCCATTATCTGTAAATACATCTATTTGCGGTATGGCATTAAGATCTATGGCATATCTGTACGCCATTTCTCCCTGTATGCCTTTGCGCTCATTCATCATTTGTTCTACGGCTTTTACCCCGGTACCCGTAACACTTTGGTAAGTGCTTACCACCACTCTTTTTATTTTGTATTTATCATGCAGGGGTTTTAATACCACCACCATTTGTATGGTGCTGCAATTTGGGTTAGCGATAATTTTATCTGCTGCAGATAAGGCATGGGCATTTACCTCGGGAACAATTAATTTTTTTGTTTCATCCATGCGCCATGCGCTGCTGTTGTCTATAACGGTTATGCCTGCATCGGCAAACCTGGGTGCCCACTGTAAAGATGTGCCTCCCCCGGCAGAAAAAATGGCAACATCCGGTTTGGAAGAAATTGCATCCTGCATACTCAATACTTTATACTTTTTGCCTTTATACTCAATCTCTTTTCCTACCGATCTTTCAGAAGCAACCGGGATTAATTCGCTGACAGGAAAATTTCTTTCTGCCAAAACCTGTAACATTTTTGTACCTACGAGGCCAGTGGCGCCCACAACTGCAACTTTCATTTGTTTGTTTTTATATAGTTTAATAAATACCCGTATTCTTCCATCAATCTACGCTTCATCCCTCTCCCCCTGGAGAGGGATGGGGTGAGGCTAAAAAAAAGCCTTCCCGGTTTAGGAAGGCCTGCACTTATTTTTTAAAATAAAACAATTAACCCTCCCTTTTACAGGAATGTTTCATAATTTTTTTAGTATATTTTATTATCGTCATTATGTGACGAAACTAATAACAAATTAATAATCTGCCAAAGAAATTTTACCTGCATAATTAATTTTAATCCTATAACAATAGTTTATAAAGTAACTATCTTTAAACCAAAGCAAACTACTTATGGATAAAAAGCTACTTTTTAACTTAATAGCTGTAATATTTTTAAATACAATTACTATAGCACAGATTACAGAAACTTTTGGGGATGGTGATTTTACTGCAAACCCAAGCTGGGCAGGTGGCACAGCTGATTGGATAATTAATTCTTCCTTTCAGCTACAAAGCAATACCACTGTAGCTAATAGTACTTTTTACCTGAGCACTGCCAATGCTAAAGCTACCACTGCCGAATGGGATTTTTATTGCCAGATTACTTTTAATCCTTCTTCTGCCAATTACATAGATGTATATTTAACAGCATCCGTAAGTGACCTTACATTAAACAGCACTTCAGGATATTTTGTACGGATAGGTAATACTGATGATGAAATAAGCCTTTACCGTAAAGACGCTACCGGTGCTGTTATAAAAATTATTGATGGGGCAAATGGAATTTTAAATACCAGTAATAATATAATGAAAATAAGGGTGGTGAGAGATGCAGCAAATCAATGGAATCTATCAAGAGATTTAACCGGCATGGGAAATAATTTTCTGAGTGAAGGCGTAGTGACGGATGCAACTTATACAACTTCCGCATTTTTTGGAATATTGGTGAAGCAAAGTACTGTTGCCAGTTTTGCCCAGCGCCACTTTTTTGATGATATAGAAATTAAAAATTACGTGCCTGATATAATGCCACCGGTTTTACAATCTGCAACGCCTATAACAAATAATACATTAGACGTTCAATTTAACGAGCCGGTTGATCTGATCAGTAGCCAGGCGCTAATTAATTATGTAGTGAGCAATGGTATTGGTTCCCCGGTTACAGCGGTAAGAGATGCTGCCAACAATTCGTTAGTGCACCTAAGCTTTGCCGGTAGTTTTCCTAACCGGACAAATCTTACCCTAACAGTAAACGGGGTGAACGACCTTTCTGCCAATCCCATCAACAATGGAACAATTGCTTTCAGTTATTTTACGGCAGCACAATATGATGTGGTGATAGATGAGATTATGGCCGACCCCTCGCCGCAGGTTGCTTTGCCAAATAACGATTGGCTGGAACTAAAAAACACTTCGGGATTTAATATTAATCTTCAAAACTGGAGGTTGGGTGGCAGCGGACCTATGCCCGCCTATACTTTAAAACCAGACAGTTTTGTAATTGTCTGCACCGCCAGTGCAGTAGCAGCAATGTCCGTATATGGACCTGTCATTTCAGTAACAAGCTTCCCCAGCCTGAATAATTCCGGAGACCTGGTCTCTTTGCTTTCCCCCCAAGGCACAGTAATACACGCAGTAAATTATACTGACGATTGGTATCAGAATGAATTAAAAAAAGGCGGTGGCTGGACTTTGGAAATGATAGATACGCATAACCCCTGCTCCGGTATCAGCAACTGGAAGGCAAGTGTGGATGCAAAAGGCGGAACACCGGCGAAAAAAAATTCGGTGGATGGAGCTAATCCTGATAAAACTTCACCAAAACTTTTGCGTACATACGCTACCGACAGTGTGAACATTGTGCTGGTCTTTGATGAATCTTTGGATAGTGTAAAAGCTGCACTTGCTACAAATTATACAATCAGTGATGGAATAGGAATACCAGCTTCGGCAATACCTGTTGGCCCGTTGTTTGACAGGGTACGGCTTAAACTTACTGCCACTACGGCTTTATTGAGAAATAAAATATATACTGTTACCGTTGCCGGTATAACAGATTGCGTAAGCAATACGATCAGTGCTGCAAACACTGCAAGAACAGGCTTGTATGAACATGCAGATAGTTTTAACCTCGTAATAAATGAAATACTTTTTAACCCTAAACCCAACGGGGTAGATTATGTAGAGCTATACAACCGCAGCAATAAAATAATTAACCTTAAAAATATTTACATTGCCAACCGGGCTACCAATGGTGCCGTGGCAAGTATTACTCAATTAAGTACAGAAGACTATTTATTTTTTCCACAGGAGTTTATAGTGGTAACGGCAGATGCTGCCGCAGTAAAAAGAGATTACATAGCACAAAACTTAAATGCTTTTATCACAGTAAGCAGCACACCGTCTTTCAATGATGATGCAGGTGATGTAATTATTTTAAATGAACAGGGAAATATTGTAGATGAAGTGGCCTACAGCGATAAATGGCATTTTGCCCTCATCAGCAATACCGAAGGCGTGGCGCTGGAGCGGATAGATTATAACGCCAAAAGCCAGGATGCAGCCAACTGGCACAGTGCATCCAGCAGCGTAGGTTACGGCACCCCCACTTATAAAAATTCTCAGTACAGGATAGACGCTGAAGTAAAAGGAGACATTACCGTAACACCTGAAATTGTAAGCCCTGATAATGATGGGCTGGATGATTTTGCTACCATTAATTACAGCTTTCCGGAGCCAGGTTATGTAGCCAACATTACTATTTTTGATGCCGTAGGCAGGCCGGTACGCTACCTTGAGCGTAATGCTTTAAGTGGTATAAAGGGCTTTTACCGCTGGGATGGCCTGGGAGAAAAACAGCAAAAATTAGCTGTCGGTATTTATATTATTTACACAGAAATATTTAATCTTAAAGGCAAAACAAAAAAGTTTAAAAATGTAATTGTGCTGGCGAGGAAGTAGCGTGTGTAGATAGATTTTTTTTGGTTGCAGGGGTTCTAAGTTTCGGCTTTAAGAGTGATGTTGTTTTGAATATTGTCAATACAGAAGTTGATGACAGGTGTCCCGCAACAGGCCGTACAGTCAGAAAAATTGAGAAAGAAAATTTACACTTCCAACAGCCTGAAATATTAGCCACACACATTTTTGTAACAATTTTATAGAACAAACGTTCTACGATAAATAATTATGCAAAAATGAATTCAGACAAGACAAGCATAAATAATTTTAAAGATTGTGAAGTAAATATCAAAATCAAACTGTCTGTCCTTTGGGCTTCTGTAACACTCTGCTATTTATATGGCGATTACTTTGAGCTTTATGTTCCAACAAAAGTACAAGGGCTTGTTGGTGGTCAAAATATATTAGATAGCCCAATAAAATTGTTTGCAGCCTCAGCACTATTAGCAATTCCTGCATTGATGGTTTTCTTATCCATACTATTAAAGCCATCAATAAACAGGTGGTTAAATATCATTTTTGGAATATTTTTTACGACTATTATGTTATTCATAGCATTAAATTCTATTACCCCGTGGCTGGCTTTTTATGTGTTTTTAGCAATAGTAGAAGTTGGTATTACTTCGTTAATCGTTTGGCATGCCTGGACGTGGCCTAAACAATAGTAAAAAAGTATAATTAATTTGAAACTCAGATCAAAACAAAAATGAATTCAAACAAAAAGATAGCAAGAATAGCAGGACTATTGTATTTAATAGTAGTGGTGACAGGAATAATTAATTTAGCGTATGTTCCTTCTAAACTTATTGTGTGGGACAGTGC
>JBDUCK010000135.1:0-8620 GCA_040003485.1 Ferruginibacter sp.
GAATAAACTAACTTACCTGCATGAATTTTTTCACACATTTTGGTAGATATTTATTAATGCTGAAAGGAATGATCAGCAAACCTGAAAATGCAAAAGTTTACTGGAAAGAATTTATGCATCAGTGTTCTGATATCGGCGTAGGTTCCTTAGGTATTGTAAGCATAATTTCCCTCTTTATGGGTGCGGTAAGTACAGTGCAAACTGCCTACCAGCTGGTAAGCCCGCTGATATCTAAAACCACCATTGCACAAATTGTAAGAGATACCGTTATCCTGGAGTTTGCGCCTACGCTTGTATGTATTGTACTCGCCGGCGTTGTGGGCAGTAAAATTGCCAGCGAACTGGGCAATATGAGAGTGAGTGAGCAAATAGATGCACTGGAAATTATGGGTATCAATACAAAGACTTTTTTAGTAATGCCAAAAATAGCCGCAGCCATGGTTACCATTCCTTTAATGGTGGTGTTGGCAATGGTGCTGGGTATTTATGGTGGCCGGCTGGCTGGCTCTGCTTCAAATATTTTATCTACTGAAACTTTTGACCGGGGACTGATGGAAAATTTTATGCCCTATAATGTAACTTTTGCGCTCATAAAAGCTTACACTTTTTCCTTTATCATCAGCAGTATTCCTGCGTATTTTGGATATTATGTAAAAGGCGGTTCGCTTGAAATTGGCAGGAGCAGCACAAAATCAGTGGTAGTAAGTTGTATCATGATTTTACTGGCAGATTACGCATTGGCTGCGTTACTGCTCTAAATGTTTCAATGGTTCCAAAGTTTAAAACGTTTCAAAGGTTGATAGAATTCTTAAACCATTGAAACCTCTTAAACCTCTTAAACTTTTATTATGATTGAATTTAAAGATATTAAAAAAAGTTTTGGCGATAAAGTGGTATTGGATGGCATAAGTCATGTAATGCAAACTGGTAAAACCAATCTTATTATCGGCACCAGCGGCAGCGGTAAAACTGTACTGCAAAAATGCCTGGTAGGTTTATTTGAACCAGATGAAGGAGAGATCAGTTATGATGGTGTCAACTTTACGGATATGACTCAGGAAGACCGGAAGCTATTGCGCCAGCAGATTGGTATGCTATTCCAGGGTTCTGCATTGTTTGACAGCATGACCGTGGAAGAAAATATAAAATTTCCGCTGAACATGTTTACCACAGATTCTCACAGTAAAAAAATGGCCCGGGTAAATGAGGTTTTAGAACGGGTAAACCTGGTAGGTACCAATAAAAAATTCCCATCAGAAATAAGCGGCGGTATGAAAAAAAGGGTTGGTATCGCAAGGGCAATTGTATTAAATCCCAAATATCTTTTTTGCGATGAGCCCAACTCCGGTCTGGATCCGCAGACTTCTATGGTAATAGATAAACTGATAAAAGAATTAACTACAGAATATAATATTACCACTATTATCAACACACATGATATGAATAGTGTGATGGAAATTGGCGACAATATTCTTTACCTGGCAAATGGAAAACAGGAGTGGAGCGGCAACAGCGAGGAAATTATTTTTTCTGATAACAAGCCCCTTAACGAATTTATTTTTGCCTCTCAATTTTTACAGGATGCAAAAAGCATGCGTATGCTAGAAGCAAAGCGTGACATGAAAGCTAACGGCAACATTCACCCCCTTACTAATCCTCCAACTTCCGGGTCTTCGCCAAAAGAAAAATAAAAAAAAATAAAGCTTCAGTTAATTATAGAATATATTGAAAACAGGATTCAAATAAAAAAACCGCCCAGAATTCAGGCGGCTTTATTTATAACAAAAGATTTTTATTTCAACCCATACTTTTTCTTATATTTTTCATTGAGTTCTTTATGTTTGTCATTAAGGTCTATATCTCGGCCCTGTATAAAGGCTTTTGTAACTACGCTGCTTTTCATATCTAAAATATCACCGGTGCTGATAATGATGTTGGCATCTTTACCTATTTCTATACTGCCGCTTTTATCGGCTATACCCAAAATTTTTGCAGCGTTTAAAGTAATGGCTTGAAGTGCTTCTTCTTTAGTTAAACCATACGCTGCAGCTGTGCCTGCATTGAACATTAAGTTTCGGCCGGTGGTGGTTTCATCTTCATCGGTAATTGAAAATAATACCCCTGCGCTTTGCAGTGCTGCCGGTGTTTTATAAGGCTGGTCTATATCGTCATCATCAGATGTGGGCAGGCTATGCTGTTGCTGCAATATCACCGATATATTATTCTGTTTCAGCAGGCCTGGCATTTGCCAGCTTTCGCTACCACCAACAATCGTAACATCAAACCCAAATTCTTTTACAAAATCTATTGCCACCAGCATTTCTTTTACAATATCGCAATGGATAAAAAGCCTTTGCTGTTTATTAAATAAGCCTTTTACTGCTTCTAATTTAATATTGGTTGCGCCGGGTTTTGTTGTTTGCAAACTATATGCTTTTGCTTCTGCAAAAAAAGATTTTACCAGCTCTATTCTTGCCAGGCCTTCTTTTACTGCATCTGTTTGCGGTGCACCAAACTGGGCAAAACGGCTGGGCCTGTTTAATAAAGACGGCATATAAAAATGAATGCCGTTGTCTTGCTTGTAAACAGCATCTTCCCAGGTCCAGGCATCAAATTGTACTACCGAAGAACTGCCTGCAAGCAGCGCACCTTCTGGCACCACATTGGCAAATAAAATTCCATTGCTGCGTAAAGTGTTTATAATTTTTGAATCGGAATTGTACGCAACAATACTTTTTATGTTGGGGTTTAAATCACCAATCTCGTTAAAGTCATTACTGCCTTTAACCTGGCTGGCAATTTCTCTCAAACCAATTGTAGTAGATGATAATATCAGCCCGGGATAAACCTGCTGGCCGGCGGCATCAAACACTTTTACATTATCTACAGGTATGGGTAGTTTGGTACCTATCTTTTCAATTTTACCGTTATT
This sequence comes from Ferruginibacter sp., assembly GCA_040003485.1. Classification (GTDB taxonomy): domain Bacteria; phylum Bacteroidota; class Bacteroidia; order Chitinophagales; family Chitinophagaceae; genus Ferruginibacter. The sequence goes on from JBDUCK010000135.1 coordinate 2,933, forward strand.
TATCTGTATGGTAGTATTCTGCAATACCTGTCCATTGCCCACATGCACGGTGCCGTTTTTTATAATCGTTATCCCCGTGTATGGTTTTGCCGGCGCCATATTATCCTGGGCCATACTTTGCAAACAAGCCGTAAGCGACAGGACTATTATTAAATATTTTTTCATAATTGTTTTTTATAAAATTTTAAGAACTACTATGTATTTTAAAAACTTTCGAAATGTTGTTACCATATATTCTGCTGATGAAAGGACTGTGACACAACGAAGATGCTATGAAAACCTATGACTGGTGTCATTATTCTATTCCACATCTACCACCAGCAAACCATGACTATGCGTATGCTCTTCACAAACATTCATTTGCTTAAAACTCGGCATAGCGCCCATCATCGGGCCGCCGCTTTTCTTTTCGTCAAGCATTTTTTGAATGATACGGTTCCGCTCTGTTTTAATCTGCTGACGCATTTGCTTGTCCCTGTCGCTATCAAAATATACAATACCATCCACTATTGTTTTTTCCGGTTTTGCATAAACGCTCAAAGGATTATCGCTCCATAAAACAAGATCTGCATCTTTGCCCACTTTAATGCTCCCCACGCTTTTATCTACATGCAGCATGATGGCCGGGTTAAGGGTTACCATTTTAAACGCATCTTCTTCACTCATACCGCCATACTTAATACTCTTTGCTGCTTCCTGGTTTAGTCGCCTGGCCATTTCTGCATCGTCGCTATTGATGGCCACATTTACACCCACGTTGTGCATGATGGTTGCGTTGTAAGGAATGGCATCCTGCACTTCCATTTTATATGCCCACCAATCGCTGAAGGTAGAAGCATTGGCACCATGTGCTTTCATTTTATCTGCTACTTTATAGCCTTCTAAAATATGGGTAAAAGTGTTTAGTGTAAAACCAAAACGTTCTGCCACTTTCATGGTTTCCAAAATTTCACTTTGCACATAACTGTGGCAGGTAATAAATCTTTTTTTATTTAATATTTCTACCAATGCATCCAGTTCCAGGTCCCGGCGTACATATTTTCCATTAGCACCTTTTAAAGCATTTTCATAATCCCGTGCTCTTGAAAAAGCATCAACCTGCACCTGCTCTACGCCCATACGGCTATCGGGAAAACGATTGTTGTTTTGCGATGGGGTACGTTTTACATTTTCACCTAATGCAAATTTTATGAATGGATCTGCCCCTTTAAATTTAAGTTCATTATCATCTGCACCCCAGCGGAGTTTTATTAATTGCGTTTGTCCGCCAATGGTATTGGCACTACCATGTAAAATATGGGATGTGGTAACGCCGCCGCTTAGCTGCCGGTAAATATTTATATCATCCGGGAAAAGATTATCGCCAATGCGCACTTCTGAGCTTACAGTTTGGCCACCTTCATTAATAGAAGCTGCAGCGATATGTGAATGCTCATCAATAATGCCAGGGGTAAGATTTTTGCCTGTACCATCAATAATTCTTGCAGATGCAGAAGGCAGGTTTTTTCCTATTGAAATTATTTTTCCATTTTGCACCAGCACATCCGTATTGGTTACGATGCCTTCTTTTTCGTTAGTCCATACAGTGGCATTTTTTATTAAAATAGTTTCCTGCTTAGGCATTTCAGTAAAACCATACGCTTCGTTAGGGAAAGCTAATTTACCTACAGCAGGTATTATTTTCTTTTTTGTACTGTCTGCCTTTGCAACAGTTTCTTTTACAAAAGTTGCCGTCCAGGTAACCATGTTCCCCTCCACGTCTACGCCCGTGCCTTGCATAATATCTCCATAATTTACACCACTTAACCGTATGGCAGGTTCTGTAAACCCGCTACCCGGCTGCTTTGCAGCAGTCACTACCATCTTAGTTTTATCCGGCAACTGGTCATCAAGTGTTTTGGTCTGCATCATTGAATCCCTTTTCATCACTGCTGTATCCTGCATGGTAGGCTTAGCTGGAGCAATATTTACCGTACTATCTTTACTGGCATTATTTCTTTTTCTGGCGCCTGCAACAGGAGAGAAACTGATGTTTACCATTTTACCATCAGACTTGTATTTTACTGCCAGCGTATCCTGTGCAAATAAAATTGCTGAATTGTTATTTTTTACATCAAGGGTATAATTTTTTATTCCGCTTTGCGAAATAACAGCAAGGTTGTATGAACCCGAAACGGTTTTAAAACCATCTTCTTTTACAGTATATTTTTCGCCCTGCACCCAGTTTTGAAGTATAGCGGTTTTTTCTGCAAACACCGGCCCGTTGGTAATAATAAAATTGGCAATTTTCCCTGTTTCAATGCTGCCGGTTTCGTTGTAAATATTTAATAGTGTCGCCGGGGTTTTTGTCAGTGCTTCCAAAGCTTTGGTTTCGCTAAGGCCATATTCTATGGCTTTTCTAAGATTAACTAAAAACTGTTTAGGGTCTTTTAAATCGGCTGTAGTTATACAAAAATTAATGCCTGCCTTTTCAAATGCGGCCGGGTTTGTTGGGGCCATTTCCCAGTTTTTTAAATCGGCCAATGAAACAAACCTGGCATCATTGGGATCTTCTACATCCATTGCCCCCGGAAAATTCAGCGGCAGAATAAAGCTGGCTTTTGTCGCCGCCATTTCTGCCATGCGCTGGTACTCGTTGCCTCCGCCTTTAATAATAAACTGTATTCCAAACTCATCACCGATCCTTTCTGCACGCAGATCATTCCATTTATCATTGGCCTCAAAAATTTGTGGCAGCGATAAATTATTATTCCAGGCCTGCAGGCTAAGGTTAGTGCCTTCTGTAGGTTTGCTGGTTTGACCTGCAGGTTGGTTTTTATACCATTGTGCATCTAAAAAAGTCTGGCGCAGCAAAGCTATTATACCCATGAGGCTTTGCGGATAGCTTTGGGTAGATGTGCCCTTGCTGAAGGAATAGTTTGCTGAGGCCCGCTCTTTAATAATATCAAAATTTTCTTTTTTATCTGAAAGGCATACTACGCTTCCTGTGCCCCGGGCAATGCCATCTTTCTGGTGAGTAAGCACGGCACCAAAGCCCAGCTCTCTTAAGGCTTTTGCTTTTGCATCATCTGCCATAAAAATTTCTGCCGCATTTACTTCCGGTTTTATGGCCTGGTTCCAGCCATAGGCACCCTTAGTGTTACTAGTAATTTGTGCAGCAGTAAAAAAGTTGAAACCGCCACCCTGTCTCTGTGGTGTTGCAATGCCATAGTCGCTGTAGATATCAATAAAAGATGGGTAAATAAATTTCCCTTTACAATCAATTACGATGGCGTCCGCTGGTATGTTTGCCGTACTACCCACCGAAACAATTTTTCCTTCTTTAATTAGCAAGGTTGCATTTTGCAAGGTGGTTTGTGCATCTTTCACAATGCTGGCATTGGTAAAAGCGTAGGAGCCCGTTCGTTTATCGGCCACGCCATTTACGGGGTTTGTTTCCTGGCATACTGCCGATACACAGCAGATGCAGGCTATTAAAAACAGCGACGCTGTTTTACATTTTATCATAACAGTTAATTTTTAAATTGGTGATAGCATTAATATATAAACAAAAGCTTTTTTAAGCATACGGGCAAACCACTTGTCATTTTTTTTATCCAAAGAAGCAAAGGAGCAAAGGAAAAATTTGAGATACTTTGTGCCTTCGTGTTTTTATCTTCTTTTGTATTTTTCTTTGCGTCTTTGCCTGCCCGGCTAAACGCCGTTCGGACGGGTGTGAAAATCTTCTTTGCGTGAAACTAAAGTACAGCATCTGCAATAACTCCAAGCGATTTTTTTATCAATTCTTCTACAGTTTTATTTCCATCTTTAGAAAATTCTTTTACAACTCTGTTGGCTACAATTGCATTAAGGCTTAAGCAGCGGTGGGCAAGCAATTTTCCCAACCCATAAATAGCAGAACTTTCCATTTCAAAATTGGCAATACGGTGACCGCCAAAATTAAAATCAGTAAGCTTATCAATCAACCCTTCGTACGCCAAAGAAAGCCTGAGTATCCGGCCTTGCGGGCCATAAAACCCAGGGCAGGCAACAGTTATACCCTGGTGATAGCCCGAGGTAAAAAGCTTTAATAGATCTTTACTGCATTCATAAATGTAAGGAACTACATTGCCCGTAGTTAAGCCGGTATGCAATTTAAAAGCATCAATCAATTCCTTTTCTGCTTCATTATTTTTTGTGTTATAAAAGTGCATTACGTTATCCAGGCCAAGGCCATGAGTGCCTGCTGCAAAACTATCTACCGGTACTTCTTTTTGTAAAGAACCAGAAGTACCAAACCTGAAAATATTTAAGGAGGTAAGTAAAGGTTTTATCATCCTCGTTTCAAAATCAATATTTGCCAGCGCATCAATTTCATTCATGGCAATATCAATATTATCCGGCCCAATGCCTGTGCTGATAACGCTGATTCTTTTTTTACCAACATAACCGGTATGCGTAATAAACTCCCGGTGCTGCCATTCAAATTCAATACTGTCAAAATATTTGCTTACAGTTTTTACCCTGTCAGGGTCGCCCACTAAAATAATAGTGCTGCCAATTTCCTGTGGCCGGGCACCAATATGGTAAATGGCGCCACGTTTATCTAATATTAATTCTGATTCAGCAATACGGTTCATAATTTTTTTTTGGGGCAAGCATTATCTCACTACCAAGCATTCTTGCGTCGCACTCTTGTACATTCAGTTATTAATTCAGCAATTTGTAATTATTGAAGTTCGGTAAATTCTTGTGATATATAAAATGGTGAAGCATATTGTATGGGAGTTCAGGAGGGTTTCTATATTTATAGGAATATCTTTTAAAAACAATTATGCTAAATTTGATAGTTACAAAAAATGCTATGACAGAAAAAATGATTTCTTACCGGCCTGATTTTACACTTTCCCCCCGTGTAGACCAGGTAGGCATTGAAGAAAGAGCAGCAAGGTTTACAAAAAGAAGTATTAAAAAAGAAACAAAAGTAAACGGGTTGTTACTGGCGTTGAATATGATTGACCTTACTACTTTGGAAGGGAAGGATTCTGAAGGTAAGGTAAAGCAGTTGTGTTATAAAGCGATGCACCTGCTGGATATTTATGAAGGCCTCCCCACCGTGGCAGCCATTTGCGTTTATCCTTCTATGGTAAAAACGGCAAAAACTGCCCTGGGAAATTCGGGTGTAAAAGTAGCTTCCGTAGCTACGGGTTTCCCGAGCGGACAGGCACCACATAATGTAAAAATAAGTGACACAAAATTTGCCGTGCAACAGGGCGCCGATGAAATAGATATGGTTATCAGCCGGGGGAAATTTTTAGAAGGTGAATACAATTATGTATTTGATGAAATTGCATCTATTAAAGAAGCCTGTGGCGATGCAAGGCTTAAAGTAATTTTAGAAACCGGGGAACTGGTAACCTATGATAAGGTTCGCAAAGCAAGTGATATTGCCATGTATGCCGGGGCAGATTTTATAAAAACTTCTACCGGTAAAGTTACACCTGCGGCTACTATGCCAGTAACGCTTGTGATGCTGGAAGCCATCCGTGATTTTTATTATAAAACCGGTAAGATGATTGGTATGAAGCCGGCTGGCGGTATTTCAAAATCTAAATTAGCGCTGCATTACCTGGTAATGCTGAATGAAACTTTAGGCGAAGCCTGGATGAATAATCACTGGTTTCGTTTTGGTGCCAGCAGCTTAGCCAA
>JBDUCK010000425.1:0-2573 GCA_040003485.1 Ferruginibacter sp.
CCTGGTAAGGGCTGCCGTAGAATGGACTATCGAAAATAAATTTGTTACCAAAGATATTGACCCGGTTAATTTCTATTTTACTTCTACCGTCGGTGAATTAATCATTGATTTTATTAATAGAAATTTTTCTGAAATGGTGAACAATGAAAATATAGAATTAAGGAAGTCAACAATAATTTAAAAAAATAAAAAAGTTCTTTGTTTGTAATTCAGGCAGTCGTAAATTAGCGTTATAATACTTCTTCATGCACAAAGTGAAAGTAAATAATGGTATGACGGTTTTAACCACGATAATTATTGTGGTAGTCATTATTATTATTCCTGCACTGCACGGAGGAGGAGCTATCGTATAAAAATTAAAAAATAATATACCAAGCGGCCCGCCTCCAAAAAGGTGGGTCGCTTTTTTTATGCCTGTTACAACAAAATAAAATTTTATGTATTACAATAACAATACGATCCTTTACTTAAACGGGGAATTTGTAAAAGCTGCTGAAGCAAAAATGGACTTCTACAGCCAGAGCCTGCATTATGGCTATAGTGTGTTTGAAGGCATCCGTTCTTACAAGACACTAAATGAGGAAACAAAAATCTTTAAAGCAGTTGAGCATTTTGAAAGATTAAAAAATTCTGCCGCTGCTTTAAACATGCCTTATCACTGGACAACGGCGGAATTGATTGATGCTACTTATGTTTTATTGAGCCAAAACAACCTGCAGGGTGCATACATACGGCCCGTTGTCTATGCACCGGCTAACATGAGTTTCGTAAAAAATGATCAATCATTTATAGTAATAGAAACATGGGAAATGCAACCTTTTTTAGGGGATAAATTATTACGGGTAATGGCAAGTTCTTTTGAAAGGCCCAACCCCAAAGGGTTTAAGATTGAGGCTAAGGCTGCAGGGCATTATGTAAATTCCATATTGGCAAGCCAGGAAGCAAAAGAAAAAGGGTATGATGAAGCACTGCTGAATGATATGAATGGCTATGTAGCTGAAGGGCCTGGCGCTAATTTATTTTTTGAAAAAGATGGAAAATTATTTACCCCGGCCCTGGGAAATATTTTGCCGGGAATTACCAGGGCTACTGTAATTGAAATATGTAATGAATTAAATATCGGTGTAGAAGAAAATTTTTTTACCGTGGATGAACTCAAAAAAGCGGATGCGGTTTTTTTCTGTGGAACAGCGGCAGAAATAATAGGATGGGAAAGCCTGGATAATAGTTCCTTTAGGTTACAGTTTAAAGACTCTGTAAGTAAAAAAATTCAGGAGGCTTATAAAAACACGGTGGTGAAAATTGAATTGGAACCGCAAATAAATTTGGTGAATGTCTAAAAATTATCCAGCATTAAATTTACCCGGTTGCACAATTAAAGATGAATAAGGATATACAGTACAAATGAGTGACACAACGATGATCACCATAGCTGTTGTCTTAGTTTGCCACAAAAAAAATATTTCCGGTAAAAAGAAACTGATTAATGAACGAACTTAATAAATACAGCAAGACATTAACGCAAGATGAAACTCAACCTGCAGCACAGGCGATGTTGTACGGCATCGGGCTTACTGAAGAGGATTTAAAAAAACCGCAAGTCGGAATTGCAAGCATGGGTTACGATGGTAATACCTGCAATATGCATTTGAATGACCTTGCAAAAATTGTGAAGCAAGGGGTGTGGGATGCAGATATGGTTGGATTAATTTTTAATACAATCGGCATTAGTGATGGTATCAGCAATGGCACTGATGGCATGCGGTACAGCCTTGTGAGCAGAGATTTAATTGCAGATAGTATTGAGGCAGTTTGTGGTGGCTTTTATTACGACGGATTAATTGCATTGCCGGGTTGCGATAAAAATATGCCAGGTTCTATAATGGCAATGGGACGATTAAATCGTCCGTCAATAATGGTGTACGGCGGTACTATTGAAGCAGGTCATTACAAAGGCGAAGAGCTAAATATCATTTCGGCGTTTGAAGCATTGGGTCAAAAGCTGGCAGGGACAATAACTCCCGAAGATTTTAAAGAAGTAGTAAAGCACAGTTGCCCGGGTGCAGGTGCATGCGGTGGCATGTACACTGCAAATACAATGGCAAGTGCAATAGAAGCATTGGGAATGAGTTTGCCTTTTTCATCGAGCAATCCTGCAATTAGCGACGATAAAAAAAATGAGTGCATACATGCAGGCGAGGCAATAAAAATATTATTGAAAAAAGATATCAAGCCAAAAGATATCATGACAAAAAAAGCTTTTGAAAATGCTATAACAATGATTATGATTTTTGGGGGAAGTACAAATGCTGTGTTGCATTTAATAGCAATGGCAAAGAGTGTGGATGTAATTTTAACGCAGGAAGATTTTCAACGCATAAGTGATAAAACGCCTGTGCTTGCGGACTTTAAGCCGAGTGGAAAATATTTGATGCAGGAATTACATGCGCATGGTGGCATACCTGCGGTAATGAGCTATTTATTACAGAAAGGGATGTTGCATGGCAATTGTATTACTGTTACAGGAAAAACGGTAGCAGAAAATTTAAAAGATATAGCGCCAATAAATTTTG